>NZ_WPCB01000024.1:0-50292 GCF_009741785.1 Haloarcula sp. CBA1122 | reverse complement strand
GCAGCGGTGGCGGCGGCAGCGAACTCACGGACACCGCCGAGCAACTGCTGGCCCGCTTTCAGCGCCTGCAAGCCGAGTTCGACGGCGTGGCGACGACAGCGGAGACGGTCCTCCGAGGGACCGTCGTGGACCGCGACGGCGAACTGGCGACCGTCGAGACGCCGCCGGGAACGGTCCGGGCCATCGTCGACACCGACGCCGAAGCCGGCGACACCGTAGAAGTCGGCATCCGCGCCGACACGGTGACGCTGAACGCACCACCCGCTGCGCCCGAACCGGCGGGAACGAGCGCGCGGAACCAGTTTGCGGGCACCGTCGAGCGTATCGACGAAGGTGACTCTATCGCGCTGGTCGCATTGGCAGTCGACCCGGACACGACGCTGTCGGCGGTGGTGACCGATACGAGCCTCGACAAACTCGACATCACCACGGGCGCGGAACTCGTCGCCTCGTTCAAGGCAACCGCGACCGTCGGCGTCATTCCCGCTATCGAACAGTCGGGGCCGGATGAGTCATCGTAAGCGAGTGAAACACGGTGACTTCGAAGGGGCGCCTCAGAGACCCCAGTTAGACGGCAGCAGCTCGGACTGGCAGGCACTACAGGCAACCATCCCATCGTCGTCGATACACTGTCGCCGTTCGCCACACAGGTCACATTCCGCGACCGTCCCGCGTGTATTGAAACTGCGCCTGTCCTGGTCACCGTTCGGGGTCATATCGAACAGTATTATGCGCGAAAGACGGATAAACGTTGGTCGGCAGGCCGTCACACGGGTTCTCCGGGTCGAAGGGCCTATCGAGCGAGCGGAAGCGAGTAACTCTTCTCACGTTCGATGACGGCGTCCCACGTCGCCTCGCACTCGCAACTCACCTGCTCGAACACCGACGGGTCCTGCCGGAGGTCGAAGTCTTTGATAGCGCGCTGGACCTTGTCGTCACACTCGCCGCAGTTGTGCGGGCCGCGGTCGCTGCCGTGGCCGACCGGGTCGGAGACGACGATGACATCCTCGTCTGCGGTCGACTCCAGCACGTCGGCGACCGACCAGAGCCACGGCGGTCGGTAGCCGCCGTCGTGGTACAGTTCCTCGACCATCGTGTAGCGCTGGACGTTACAGGGGTTCATCGACACAGTGTGACAGCCCTCGACGGCCGCACAGCGCCGTACGGACCGCTTCATGTCCTCGACGGCCTCGGCTTCCGAGAGGAACGGCGGTTTCATCAGCAGATACGCCTTGACGCCAGCGCCGGCCGCCTGCGCCGCCTCGGAGGCTTCCTCGAAGTCGGCGAAGTCGAAGTACTTGTTGACGCAGTCGTGGCGCACGCGGTCGGTTGCGGTCTCGAGGCCGACGGCTACGTCCGTCTCCAGGCCCACATCGACGAAGTCGCCGACTGTCTCCTCGTCGACGAAGTCCGGCAGCGACTCGACGACGATACGCTCGCGGTCCGCGAAGGTTTCGGCGATGGCCCGGCGCGTCTCCGCCGGCACCTCGCGCTCGTCGAGGAAGCTCCCGGAGGTGTAGATCTTGATGAGGCCGCTTTTGTCGTCGCTGTTCTCGCTCTCGTGGTCCAGACAGTGCTGGATCTGGGCCATGAGGTCCTCGTGGGCGACGCTGCCGCCCTCGACGCTTTCGGCGACGTAGCCACACATCGTACAGCCGCCGGCACGCGCCCACCGGCAGCCGCCGGTGTTCAGGATGATGGTCAGGCTCTGGTAGACGCCGTCCGGCGTGTTGTCCTCGTCGAGCCACACGCGGGTCGGCTCACAAGGGTCGTAGGTCGAGTCGTTGCGCGACCTGATGTCACGCATCACGGAGTTGTGGGCGTCCATGCCCTTGCCCTCCTCGTAGACTTCGGGACTGGGCTTGCTCATTGCGGCGAGGTAGCCGATGAGCGCGTAAAGCCGCTTCGTTACTGCCGGGATCGTGGGTCGGTTCGGTCCGAAAGTGCGCCGGAGCGGTGGGCCACGAGCCACGCCAGTCCGGCCAAAACGGCCCCGACAGCGTTGGCCACGAAGTCAGTACCGCTCACACCGCGTGACGGGACGAGCCCCTGTAGCAGTTCGACTCCCGCCCCGTAGCAGACGGAGACGGTCACGAGTGCCACAACTGTGGTCACATCGCGGGCCTGTCGACCCCACGCGAGCAGTGCCGCCAGTAGCCCGTAACTCGCCGCGTGAACCCACTTGTCCAGCCTAAAACCGAGGAGTGCTGGGACCTGCTCGCCCGCCCCTTCAGGAACCGGGAGAAGCGAGGTGACGAGTAATAACAGCGAAAACCCGACAGCGGGCAGGTAGCGGCGGAATCCCGACCAGTCCATACTGTCGGTACTCCCGTTCGGCAGATAAGTCGCGTGGTCAGGCGGCGCACAGTCTAATCCGGTGACCGGCAGAGACGGCCCTACTGCTCGTCGACGTGACGCATCTGGACGGCGATACCCCGCGTCGAGGACTGCATTTCCGGGCCGCTCATCTGGGCGCGACCGACGCCGAAGGCCGCGTCGCCCTGAATCACCACTCGTCACCGACGCGGATATCGTCGCTTGCGTCCGTGATTCCCGGTGCAAGCACCGAACCGTGGGGGACGAACGGCTCGATTTCGACCGTTTTGGTGTGAACGTCACTCTCGACCCAGCGGCGCGCCCCGGCGGTGGTCAGCGAGAGGACCCCGTACTGCTGGGCCAGCGCCGCCAGCTGTTCGCCGTCGGCGTCGTCGGCGCGCAGTTGCGGATACCGGCCCTGCGTCGACAGATCGTCGAACAGTTCGTCGCCCGCGCCTCGCCGAACTGGTAGTCCGCGACGGCGCGGATGGTGTTGTGTTCGCGCTCCCGCTTCGGATAGCGGTCCCAGCCTTCCAGTTCGGCAGCGAGGTTCCCCAGCGAATCCGCCGTGGTCGGGTGGTCGGTGACTGTGTAGGTGAACTCCCGGCCCAGCGAGTCGGCCACGCGCTCGCAGATGTCGCGGTAGCCTTCGCCGGGTACGTGGGCAATAATTTTCGGGTAGTCGGTGCCTTCTAAATACCGTTCAAGCACGCGGCTGACGAACTCGATTTCGGTGGCGGTCCAGTTGCCCGTCACCACGGAGTCGTAGTGCTGGGCGGGGTAGGTGAGTTCGAGTTCCTGGGGCACGACGCCGATGGGCGAGGTCATCGAGACGACGTGGGCGCGCCACTTGATCGCGTCGTGGTACTGCTTGTGGCTCTGGGAGTCGCTGTAGGGTTTGCGCGCGGAGCAGGGGACCAGCACAAGCGGGCGGTCGTCGAAGCGCGGCACGTAGCGGTCGGTGACGCGCTCGGCGAAGCGCTGGATTTCGACGCGGCGCAGCGAGTCGTCACTGGCTGCCGAGAGGTCGGCCCGCCGGATGAGCGGCGTGCGCTCCTCCAGGTAGCTGTACCGCTGGTCCAGTTGCCGGAACGTCGCGGTGAGCCAGTTGTCCTGTCTGGCCTGTCCCTCGACGTAGTCCCGAAGCCTACCGTCACGGATGCGGCGGCGGACGCGGCGGAGTTCCGCAGCGAGGGCGTTGACGTTGTGTTCGACGCAGTCCTCGCGGTCGAACTGCTCACGCGGTTTCTGGCAGGCTGGACAGGCACACGGGAGTTCGTCGAGGTCTTCGAGGAAATACGCCTCGTCGGTCGTGAGATACCGACCCTCAGTCCCGCGGACGACGGCGCGGTCGGGGTCCACGAGGTCCACGCCGGCGTAGACGAGCGTCGCGACGTTTCGCGGCGTGGCGACGCCAGGCAGGTAGAGCGCGGTGTCGGCGGGGATAGCCTCCCGGACGGTCGTGACGGCGTCGACGAACGCCGACGCGTGCCCGACGTAGCCGGGCGCGCCGGCGAGTACGTAGGCGTCACTGCCGTGGTCGGTCGCGGTATCGGGCGAGACGACGGCCGCGCTCGGGAACGACACGTCGGGATAGTCGACGGCGAAGGCCTCGGCGACTTCGTCCGGCGTGCCAGCGGGGAGTCCGCGGTGGGGCAGGACAGTGAGCAGCGAGTCGTCGCCATCGGGGGCGTCTTGCTCGGTGGGCCAGCGGCTTCCGGCGTCGTCGAGGACGTGCCGGCAGTCGCCCGGCGTTTCTGTGTCCACGTCGTCGACCAGCGCCGGCGTCGTCACGGAGTCGGCGAGGCGTAACTCACCCACTCGCGCGGCGCTGTCGCGCTCGTGGATCTCGAAGTAGTCGGTCATGCAATGGCGTCAGCCACGCGCGACCAACTATCTTGCCTTTGTACCAGCACCGGCCTCGGTGGCGACCGAAGGTACGTTCAAACGCTCCATACTTCGTCCCAGTCGACAGTTATGTAGCCATGATTATCGCGGACAGGTCGCTATCCGCTGATTAGCTGGGCCCTAACTAAATCTATAGGGGACGACTGACCGTTCGTGCAGCGACAGACACGACGAGACGTGTTGCTCGCCCTCTCGGGGACAGCCGTAGCGCTGGCGGGCTGTTCGACCGGCCTCTCCTCAGGGGACTCGGACGCGAGGGCCGCGTCACACGAGACGGAGCCGACACCGACGGAACAGGTCGCCGAGTCAACAGTGGAAAGCGGGCCCGCAATGTTCGTCCATCTCGATACACTGGATGCGATACAGTCCCGTATCGAGAACGGAGACAGCCCGTGGACAGGGGCCCACGAAGCCTTCATGGACGATGTCCGCGACGCGATGGCAGCGGATCCCGAGAGCGTCACGGACAACGGCGACGGCCACGAGTTCAAAACGAAAGGCCCCGAGGACCCCGGAGCGCGCAAGGACTACGTTGCCGCCATCAGGACAGGGGACAGAATACGGGACCTGGGCCTCGCCTACCAGTACACCGGTGCGGATCAATACGCCGAGAAAGCCGTCGAACTGCTGGACCACTGGTTCCTGAGCTCGGAGACCTATATGGCCCCTGTGAAAACGAACAGCATCGAGCAGTTCATTACGCTCCCGAAAATGTGGTGGGGCGCGGAACTCGTTCGCGGCCACGAGGCGTGGACCGACGACGGCGTCGGCACGGAGGCCGACCTGCAGGAGTGGGTCCGAACGTTCCTAGACGATGTCGGTCATAACATTCCGACCGAGATGGGGCAACAGAACATCTTCAACTGGCAGGAGATGACCCACGCCGCCGGGTCAGTGTATCTCCGGGATTGGGATCGCTTCCGTGATGCCATCCAACGGAACCGCGAGACCGGCTTCAACCAACTCCGCGAGGACGGCCTGCTGGAAAACGAGATTATTCGTGCGTCGAGTCTGGCGTACTCGCTGTACGCGGCGAAGGCACTGGTCACCGCCGCGGAACTCAGCCGACTCTACGCCGACAAACTCAGCGGCCCCACACTGTACGAGTACCAGAAGTTCGACGGTGACAGGGGTGCCATCGAACGTATTCTTGACGCCCACGCACCGTACGTGGCTGACCCGGAGGCCTGGGAAGCGATGGGCGAGGGAGCCCCTGATCGGTTCGTCAACAACGACGGCTTCCCCGCCAGAAAGCAGGAGGCTGCGTCCTCGCTGTACGAGGTGGCCTACTCGTACTACGAGAAAGACACCTATCTGGAAACGCTCAAACAGAGCGGCCAGCCGGTGAAGAACGTCCCGACGTACGTCTCGGCCCAGCAGGCGGCAATCGATAACCCCGACCGACCGCATCGCGACGAGCGCATCCTCGGCTGGACGACGTTCACGCACGGTGAGCGGTTCCGGCTTGACCTGTAGCGAGTCAATCGGACACCAGTCCCGGAAACGCAACCACACCACCACGCTTTGGATGCCAGCAGCCACAGTGCAGGTATGGATGTTGTCGTAACCGGCGGCCGTGGGAGTTCCGGGCGCTGGATCGTCGACCGCCTCGCCGGACCGCATGACGTGACAGTGCTCGACCGCCGCCTCCCCGACGATGGGGGGCATCCGGCCGTCGGGTACCGAGCGCTTGACCTGACGGACGCCGGGGGCGTGTTCGACGCGCTCACCGCCATCGACCCGGATGCAGTGGTCCACTGGGCGGCGATTCCGGTCGCCGGGAACCACCCGGGGGTAGACCTGTTCCGGAACAACACGCTGGCGGCACACAACGTGCTCTCGGCGGCCGGCCGCGTCGGCGCTGACGTGGTGCAGGGCTCCTCGGATGGCGCGTACGGCTTCTTTTTCGCCGAAGAGACACCGGTTCCTGACGAACTCCCGATTACGGAACAGCACGCGCTTAGGCCGGAGGACGACTACGGGCTCTCGAAGGTCGTCACCGAGGAAATCGGGAAGACAATCGCCCGCCGGGACGGCATCGCTGTGGCGTCGATTCGCCCCTCCTGGATACAGATTCCCGGAGAGTACCCCTGTCGGGACGAGGGGTACGTCAACGACCTCGCGGCCGGCGCAGGCAACTACTGGTCCTACGTGGACGTGCGAGACGTGGTCGACCTCGTTGAGGCCGCGCTCGCGGGCGAGGTTTCGGGCCACGAGGCGTTCAACTGCGTCGGCCCCGACAACGCGCTGGGCCGGCCGCTGGTCGAACTCATGCGCGAGCAGTACGGTACTGTCCCGGACGATTGCACGGTCGAAGGAGACGCTGCGGCGTATTCGACGGCCAAGGCCACGGAACTGCTGGGCTGGGAGCCGACCCGTTCCTGGCGCGAGGCGGCCGACGAGAACGTGGCCGTGCCGACAGTCTGACCGGCAGCGGCCGAGACAACTGCGCCGTCAGTCGCGGGCGTGCAAGTCGCGCAGGCGGACGCCGTCGGGAACACGGTCGAGCGCCGTCGCCGGCCAGTCGTCGTGGACCAGCGTGAAGGACACGTCGGGATGGAGTTCGACCAGCCGCCGAACACCGTCTGCTGCGGCCTCGTAGGCCGCCCGGTCGGTCCGGTCCGGCGTTTCCGCGGTCAGCGGATAGGTGTCAGCGAGTTCGCGCGGGTACGGACCGAACGGGGGCAGGACGCCCCAGCTCTCGTCATACTGTGCACTGGAACTGCCTTCCGTCAGCAGCACTTCCTCGCCCTCGACCGGGAGGCGCTCCAGTCGGTCCTGATGGCGTCGGACCTCGGGCCGGCGGGCGCTTTCAGTCGAGGTGTAGAAGAACGCGTCCTTCGAGACCGGGTCGGTGCGTTCGAGTTGCTCTGAGTGGTCGAGCAAGGCGCGGTAGCCGTCGAGCATCTCCGGATGACCACGGGCGCGGCTGTCGACCAGTTCCATGAGATTGCCCGAGCGGATCGCCTGCTTGACCGTCCGGATTTCGCCGTAGGTGACATGCAGGTTGTGTCTGGCGAGCAGCTCCTCGCGCTGGTCGGCGTCCATCGCGTCGAGTTCTGCCGGCGTGTGGTCGGTACAGACTGGGCAGTGACACGGGAAGTATGTCAGTTCGGACAGCAGTTCTGTCCCCTGAACCGTGAGATAGCGGTCGTCGCGAGCGTACAGCGCATACGCCGCCGAGTCGAACAGGTCACAGCCCAGCGCCGCTGCCATCGCAAACATCATCGGGTGGCCCGCACCGAACAGGTGGACCGGGCCGACCTCCCCCAGCCCGCGCTTGCAGGCCGCGACGACGTCGGCGAGGTCGGCATAGCGGTATTCGTTCATCAACGGGACGACGGCCCCCAGCGGAAACACGTCCAGTCCGGTTGAGACAGCGTCTGCGGCGGCCCGCTCTCGTAGGTCCGGGTACGTCGCACCCTGAACCGGTGCGCTGACGAGCATCTCGCCGGTGTCGACGGTGGCAGCGTGTTCGAGCCGCTTCTGGGTCGTGTTGAGTTCCTCGGTCGCCCGCTCGCGGTCCACGTCCGGCGGCGTCGGGATGTCCACCGGCGTCCCGATGTCAGAGCCAATTTCGTGCTGGAACTCCAGAATCTCCTCGGTAGTCACGTCGATGTCGCCGTATTCGGCGAGCTGGAAGGACCCCGAGTCGGTCATGATAGCTCCGTCGAACCCGAGCAGGTCGTGGAGGCCCTGCTCCAGCACCGGCTCACGGAGATCGTCAGAGCCATGCAGGATGTAGCTGTTCGTGATGAGTATCTCCGCGCCGAACTCCGACGCCAGCGTCGCCGGCGCGACCGTCTGGACGTGCGGATTGACCACCGGCAGGATGGTCGGTGTCTCGACGGTGACGCCGGCCCGTGGCACCGTTAGCTCGCCCAGCCGGCCCGCGGCGTCGTACTGGCGGACCTCGAAATTCGTCATTACACGTCGTCGTCGGTCAGCGCGCCTAAGGGTTGTGTTCCCCCGTGAGCGCAACCGTTCGAAATCGGGGGCAGCAGTGGACAGAGCGACGCGCCGGCCGGCACAGCGCCGCTATTCGTCGGGTCGGTCCGCCCCGCCGGGAACCAGTTTCCGTTCGGGTCGGTGGACGGTCCCGGAGTCCTCGTCGGCGACGTACGCCTGTGACGTCCGGAACATATCGACCACCTCGTCACGGGACCCGTAGGCGTCCTCGACAAGCCGTTCGAGCAACTCCGCCCGCGAAATCGGGTGGCCGGTCTGACGGCGGACAGCCGCGCGCAGTTTGTCCAGCCGGCGTTCCGTCTGTTTGTCGAGTTCGATCGATGCCATATGTTAGATGGTACCACCCCTCAGGTTTTCAAACTGTCGTCAGTTCAGCGCTCGAACAGGGCATAGTACATGATACCGACGGCAGACCGACTGTCACGGAGCGTCCCGTCGCGCACCGACTGGACTAGCGAGTCGAAATCAGCAGTGTCGACCCGGATCGATTCGTTGTGGTCGAGGTCCTGGTCGGCCGTGGCCGCACACCCGCGTGCGACGTAGTAGTGGAATACGTAATCGGTGTTGCCGTTGGCCGGTTCGCCCGTGTAGAGATGGTCGAGCGTGTCGGCCTCGTAGCCCGTCTCCTCGCGGAGTTCGCGGGCGGCGGCGACGGTCGGGTCGTCGTCTCCGTCCTCCATCGTCCCGGCCGGCAGGCCGCGGTTGACCCGTCGAACCGGCTGTCGCCACTCCTCAATGACGACCACGTCGCCGTCGGCGGTAAACGGGAGCACGATGACGCTCTCGCCGTGTTGCACGTAGTCGAACTCCTCCTCGGTTCCGTCGGGCAGGCGCACGTCCTCGCGGACGACATCGAATCCCGGACAGGCGTAGGCGGTTTCGGCACCGAGCGTTTCCCAGGTGAGTTCCTCGTCCATATCGGCAGTGTGGCCCCCACTGGCAAAACCGGCACGGGTCCACGAATATACAGGCACCAGACGGATACGACGTGGTGTGCTATGTGTAGTTGGAATGAGAATATCGACGTTCGGCCTCCTGCTCGGTGTCGTGTTGTTCGTCCTCCCGGTCCCCGGAACGTTCATCGCCGGGGGACTGGTGCTCGTCGCCGGCGCGCTAGCCCGCTGGGGCGGGCTCTGAGCGCAGGGGAAGAACTTACAGTTTGTCGGCGGCCTGCGCCTGCTCGGTCCGCCGCTCGGCCTGATCGAGGCGCTTCCGGGCCGCGTTCGATAGTGGGTCCGAAAGGTCGTCGTTGGCGTCCTCGATTCTGGTCGCGACGCGCTGGAGTCGGTCGGCGACGGCCTGGAGTTGTTTGTCAGCGTTCCCGCGGTCACCGGCCTCGGCGCGTTCCGTCGCCCGCTTGGCGGCCTCGACGACAGCGGCGAGTGCCCGTTCGAGGCCCTGGATAGCGTTCTCGGAGCCACCGCTGCCGCTGTTTCCGTTCTCTGTCCCGTCATCGTCGTCATCATCGTCGTCCACCTGGTCGGCGACCACCTGCCGCGTCTCCTCGGCAATATCGGCGAGGAACGACGCCAGCGACGCCTTTCCAGTTCGGGGTTCGTCGATTGTTGCGGCAGTCTCGGCTTCGGGGTCCGGGTTGACGCGGAACGCACCGATCTCGTCGTCGCTATCCCGGACTTCCGTCGTGTACGCGCCGCCGCCGTGGACGTAGACGGCATCGGGCTCCGAGAGCGGGGCGTCGTACAGCCGGCCCGCGAAGTCGTCCTCGACGGCCAAGTCGGTGAGGTCGCTGTCGGCTCCCGACGGATCGACTTCGAGGCGGGTCGCGTTCTCCCGGGCGACCAGGGGGAGTTCTCCATCGACTCCGGCTCGCGTCGGCCCGTCAGCCGACTCCGAGTCGTGGACCGACACCGTCTCGCTGTGTGGCGCGACGCCGGCCCCGTTGACGGTGAACCGGTGGTCGCCTTCGGGCACGTCCTGGACCACGGCCAGTCCAGAAAAGGTCGGGACGGCCTCGGGGTCGCTCTCTAGCAGGGCGACGGACTCGACGGCAGTGTCCTCGGTCGTCAGTCCCTCGTCTTCCGGTGCGTCGTCGTTCGAGACGGCTTCCGAGAGGCTGGCAACGACGGTCCGTATCTCCGCCGGTGCCCCGATGGCGTCGTATCGTTCAGCCAGCGCCGCCCGGTGGTTGGGCTCGGAGATGTCCGCGGCGGGGTTCTCGTATCGCGGCTGGTTCCAGGGTGCGCCCGTCGTCGTGATGTGGCCCGAGACGACGTCCTCGGCGAACTGGGGGACGGCGAACTCGAAGCTCAACTGCGGGCCGGTGAAATCGGCGATGTGCTCCAGTTCGCTGCTCGGCACGAGATCGTACTCGATGTCCGGGTCGGCCTCGCCGCGGTCAGTGTGCTGGAAGACGAGCCCCGTCTCCCGCGTCGGCAGGTCCGTCGGTGGTTGGGTGAGACTGTCGAACGAACGGATCGTGAGCGACTCCGAAATGAGGTCCTCGCGGCTGACCGACGGGAGCCGCTCGTGTTCGTACAGCGGCGCGCCCTCGTACTCCGGAACGAGGTAGGGGAGCCGGGACCCCTCGTCGCGCGGGAGCCCGTAAGCGACGGGGATCTCCGCGAGGTCTTCGATGGTTTCGACGGCGCTGTTCGTGATGTCCGCGAACCGGTCGCCCTCCGGCAGCCGGGTGAACCGGTCGCGAGCGTCGTTGACCGACAGCGCGCTAGAGTGTGACCCCAGTTCCGAGAGGATGCGTGGGACCATCTCCGGGTCGGGGTCGAGGAACTCGTTGTTGGGTACCTTCCGGGAGTGCGAGCTGGCGACGTACAGTTGCGGGTCGCCCGTCCCCGTGTCGACGAACACATGCAGGACCTCCCAGTCGTGCCAGTGGAAGTTCGTCGTGAACTGGTCGAACGCCGAGTAGAACCAGAACTGGACGACGGCGAGCGACGAGTTCTCGTACTCGACAACGTTGTAGAACGCCGTCGGGTCCGGCGGCTCCCCGTCGGTCATCCGCTCGTGATACCCGTCGAAGGCGTCGAACCCGTCGACGACGGTTTCCCCGTCCTGTTCGCTGGTGTACGGACGCGGGTCCGTCGGGAACCACGGCTCCGCCTGATCGAAGTACAGCGTCGGCGCGAACCGGCGCGCGAGTTCTTCGGCCCGTTCGCCCTCGACTGTCGAGGCCGCGTCGTCGCTCCCGCCTTCGAACGCCGAACAGCCGGCGACGGACGCGAGGCCGGCTCCGGCGACCGTCTGCAGAACCGCACGGCGGGACAGCGCGCCCCGGTCAGTCATCGATCCCTCGTCGCTTCCATACGTCGTCCGACAGCGCGACCCGTCGCTGTCTCCGAGCCCAATGATCCCATACACTATTCAGCGAACCGCGGAGGAAAACCCTTCTGGCAGTCACCCAGTGTGCCCCGTCAGTACTGCTCGAACCCGTCCGTATCGAGGTAGTTGTGCGCGACCGTGATCGAGTGGTCAGCGTGGAGGGCCTTCGGCCCGAGCGAGACGCGCTCGTCCGCGCGGTCGGCCAGCAGCGTCGCTTCCTCGTCCCGGAAGTCGTGATGGTCCGAGAGGACGAACACCGGGTCCGACGGCGGTGCAACGTCGACGATGGGGTCGCCGTCCTCGTGCAACTGGACGACGGTTCCGCGGCTCGCCGCGTCGTCGAGCGTCCCCTCGAACCCCCGTCGCGTGAGCGACACGCCCGGCGAGGTTTCGACTGGGATGTGGCCGATAGCTTCCTCACGCTCTTCCAGCGCCTTGCGGATCAGCGCCGCCGTGGACCGTTCGTCCGGGTTCAGTCGGCGGAGGTCGCTCCCCTCGAACGTGACGGTGTACTCGTCCGCCAGGATCAGGTGGACCCGCACGTCTTCCCGGATGGCATGGCTCAAAAAGAACGCGCTGGTGACACACCGACAGAGCACGTCGAGCCGGCCGGCAGCGCCGGCCAGATCGTCGAGCGAGAACTCCGGCGTCGTCGGGGCGTCGTGACCGATGATGACGAACTGACGCATACCGGTTCGAGGCTGGTCGGCGACTTACGTGCATCGACAGCCGAACGACACGCGGCCAGATCCGGACAATGAACCACCCGGACGCAGGACTCACAGTTCGGCAACCGAGGTGAACAGCCGGTTGGCCCAGTCGGCCTCCGCTCGCGGCGTCGGCCCCTCACCGCCGTGTTCGATTGCCCGTGCTTCGCGACGGACGACCGGCGTATGTGTGTCGTGGGTCGAGTACGACGACGAGAGCCACGTCTTGACTGTCTCACGGACTGCGCTGGCGGTCGTACGGGCCGCGTTTCGCAGGTCGGTGAGCGCCCCGGTAAGCATCGGCAGGTCGTACGGCGAGTTGGGGCCGTAGCCGTGGCGGTGGTACTGGAGCGATTGTGTCCCGATGTCGACGGTGAGGTGTCCGCACTCCGCGGTAAAAACGACGCGACGGCGGTCAGGCACGTTCGAGTGGTGCTGTATTGTACAGGTGACATCCTCGGCCGTCACGAACGAGACGGCGATGCCATCGAACGCAACCCCGTCTGCGGCCGTGTTACACTGTTGGATGGCGACCGAGGCGTCGTCCGCGGGATTGCCCGCCGCGCGCAGCCCCACGTATATCGGATGAACGATGCCCTCGCCGAACTCGCCGCCGGGGAGGTCGAGCACCCAGTCCCCGCGGCCCGGAACCGTCGGGTCGATGTCCTCCGCCCAGTGAACGGCGACGCTGTGGAGCCGCCCGAGGTCGCCACGCTTGATACGCTGAAGTGCGGTCTGTAGCGGCCGGTAGTACACCTGGTTGTGGACGACTGTCGCCCGAACGCCAGCCCGGTCTGCAGCAGCGGTAAGCCGTTCGAACTCCGCTCTGGTGGCGACGAAGGGTTTCTCGACCAGCACGTGGACCGACGCGTCGATACAGGCCATCGCGAGGTCGAAGTGGGTCTGCAGCGGCGTACAGACGTGGACCCAGTCGACCGCTTCGGACGCCACCAGCCGCTGCAGGTCGGTGTACCCAGACACGTCCCATGCGGCAGCGACGCGCTCGGCTCGCTGTGAATCGATATCGGCGACCGCAGTCAGGACTGCACCGGGAGTCGTCTCGATTGCGGCCTTATGCCAGTGTGCGACATCGCCCAAGCCGACGATTGCGGTCCGCAGCATAGTTCGTGTTTGTGAGCCGACAGGCATACGCTCTGGCATGTGCCAACGCGGGACAGATGTGGCCCTGAGCGACCAGCGTGTCGCAGACTGAACCGTCGCGTGGTCGAGTGTGGGAAACGCGGTGTCGGCAGTGTTGGGAACGGTCTGACCGCCGTCAGTTCGCGGTCACGACCCTAAGCTCTCCCCCGCCGTGCCTACTTCCGACTGCGGGTCAAAGCGATGGTATGCCTATGTCAGAGTTCGACGAATTCGACCACGAAACGCACATGCAACGCGCCTTCGAGCTGGCCCGGACCGCTGTCGACCGCGGCGACCGGCCCTTCGGGTCGGTACTCGTTCGTGACAACGAGGTTGTGATGGAGGCATCGAACCGCGTCCTCACTGAATCGGACGTGCGCCGCCATCCGGAACTCCAGCTGGCGCACCGAGCAATGCAGGAGTTTGACCCGGACGAGCGGGCAGAGACAGTGATGTACACGAGCACCGAGCCGTGCCCGATGTGTGCCGGCGGGCTCCGGTACGCCGGCCTCGGCCGAGTCGTGTACAGCGTCGGCAGCGACGAGATGGGTGAGTTCAGCGGCCACGAGGAGTCCGTCCGCTCTGGTGAAATCCTCGCCGGCATCACCGACGTCGCCGGGCCGATATGTCACGAGGAGGGACTGGCGATTCACGAAGACTTTGACTGGTAAGGCCACGTCAGCACCGGTTGCGGGAGTCAAATGACTTATTATGTGTGTTTGCTAACTAGTGCTATGAATTCACTTGACACACCGGTCGAGCAGGTGATGACCAAGCCAGTGAAGACCGTCGACCGGGAGCTTGCCGTCCGCGACGTTTCGAAGCTCCTTGCGTCCGAAGCGGTCGGGTCTGTTATCGTCGAAACCGAGTATGGACGAGGTATACTCACGAAAACGGACATTATCGCCGGCCTCCGCGATGGGATGGACCCAGATACGACGCCAGTTGGTGATCTGATGACGACGCCGGTCAAGACGATTGACCCCGGTGCCCCGCTAGAGGAAGCCATCGATACGATGGTCGAGCACAGCATCAAGCGACTCGTAGTCGACGGACAGGCCGACGGCGTCGGTATTCTCACGACGACAGACGTGATGCAGGAACTGTCGCCCGACCTAGACCGTGTCGTTGAGATGTTCGCGGAAGGGTGACAGCCCGAATCCGAAAAGTCGGGGCTATAGAGACGCAGTCAGGCGGCTCCATCTCAAATTGAGTTCCAAGAACGCTACAAACCCCGTCTGAGCGTCCAGAAAGGGTTTACCGGGAGCGACGAATCGCTGCCCATGCGCAGACGTGCCCTCCTCGCGTCAGTCCCAGGTGCGCTGGCCGGGCTCGCCGGCTGTTCGTTCGGGACCCTCGGCTCAGACGAGACCGCAGACGTAACGCCCGCACCACGCCCGACACAGTCACCAACCGACGCGAACGACAGCGGGACAGAGACGCCGACAGATAGCGGAGACCCGCCCCGACCCGAGAATCCGACGACCGTCATCGAACTGGAAACCGGGCCGCGAACCTATGCCCTCAGTTCGCCAGGGCTCCACACCGCCGACAGGGCGCGAGTCGGGCTCTGGTTCGACCAGACGGCGACCGACGACCATCCGGCCACGCTTCGGGGCTGGCTCCAGAACAGCAACGAGTTCGAGAACACGTTCAGGGTCAAGTGGATTCCAGGAGTCGGACAGACACACAGCCGCCAACCCAGCGGCTACGACCACGAAGCGCGCCTCCATCTCGCACCCACGGACAACAACGACCTCGCCGACGAAGTGCCCTCACTCGGCCGAACAGACGAGGGATACTGGCGCGTCGACGACGTCGGCCCGTGGATGCCAGAGACGTACCGGCTAAATCCCGGTGAACGGGTCAAGCTGGAGTACGCCCTCGTCGGCGAACCGGGCCAGTCCGGGCGGCCGACCGGCACCTACGAGTTCCGCGGTCAGGCCGGGTCCCTCTCGGTCTCCGTCTGGGACACGCGAAGTCCCGGTCCGGAAACCGATTCCCGGTTCGCCGGCCGCTCGCTTCCGGTGCTTCCCGGCGACGGCGACGTCCAGTGGTTCCACGACGCCGACAGGACGACCCCAGCCTTTGTTCGGCCCAGTACCGAGCGCGCAAAGCTTGATACGCAAGTCGGCTTCGAGATGGTCAACAACAGCCACGAGCGACTGCAATGCGGCCACTGGGACCTCTACAAGCTCGTCGACGGCGAGTGGTTTCACGTCGCACCAGCAGCCCACACCGCCGACTGTCGGCTCCTAAAACCGGGCAGTCAGGAGCAGTGGGGCCTCCGGGCGTTTAACGGACCAGCTGTCGGTTGTGGTACCGGCGACTGCCATTGTGATGGTCTCACACAGGGCTATCTCGGCGGCGGCGAGTACGCCATCGTTGCTGGCTACGGCCACGCGACGAACGAGAGTGCTGCTCTGGTTGCGCTAGTCGGTGACCGTGCTGCAGTGACCCCGACTGACGGCGTGCCGACGGCGCGCGACGGCGATACCGTTAGGGTGACGACCGACCGCCACGGCGACGGCGAACGGCCGGCCGACGCGACGTTCACGCTGACTCGCACTGACAACGCGAGCGAGCGGGTCATTGCCGAACAGGTGATGGCACACGGTCGGTTCGCTATGTCCGACGGCGGGCTTCGCAACGCCATCCCGTTCCTGACCGACGATGTGAGCCGCGTCGTCGTCGAAACCGACGAGCATGCTGTGGACGGCGTACTCGGGTACGATACAAGTCGTCGGCGGTTCCGGTTCCGCGGGCAGGCGTACGAAGTCACCCGGGGCCAGAGCGGTGGGTGACAGTCGATGCGGAGAGACGGTTCTGTTGCTCCTCAGTAGGAAGTCGAAAAATGGGGCCGGCGCGAATGTCGAACACGGGAAGACGGTCGCTCATTTCGTTCGCGCTGCGACTTCCCTGCTCGAATTCTCGGAGCCATTTCCTCACAACGGACACTCGTCGCTGTCGCTCCTCGTGATTGCGTTGCGATAGAAATGGGCCGGCGCGACGCGGAACTAACCGATTTCGTAGGATGCTCATACTCGGTTCGCTGTCGATTCGTCGTTGATGGGTCAGTTGGTGTCATTGGGTGAACTCCAGTTCGTTGATGAGTGGTCTGCGGCGGTCCTCCATCCGGTTGCGAAGCCGTCGCCGCCGCTGTTCGGGGTCTGCCTTGTCGTAGTGGTCTTCGATAGTACTCACCGAGGAATTGACGCGCTCCGCTACGTCTTCCGGCGGCCATCCTCGGTTCAGGTGCCACGTAATCGAACCCGTCCGAATCTGATGCGGGGACCGGCTCGACGGGCACTTGCTGGCGTGGGCGTACTCGTTCCAGTCGCACTTCTCGATGTCCTTCTCGTGAGGGCACATCCCGTAGCTGCACGGGAGCGTGGCGAGGTAGCTCCACACTCGAATGGTGTTGGTCGTCGGCCGCCCCTTCGCGCTTGTCAGCAGCGGCTGACGGCCATGCTCGTCCCGCACATCGTACCGACGGCCGTTGATGTACGCCTCCAGCGCGTCGGCCGTCTCTCTTGGAAGCGCCACCGGACGCTCACCGCGGCGCTTGTTCTTCAGCGGGGTGTCCGTTTCCGGTCGGTGGCGAAACTCGACGTAGGGGCTACTTCCCAGCTCCGTGTCCCGCAGGTCCAGGGCCCGCAGGCCGCCCTGTCGAGCGCCAGTGTTCCACGCAAGTTCAAGGAACGCGTGTTGCCGAGTTCCGTAGTCTCTGTCGCTCTCACGGTAATAGGACAGCAGTGCGGCTGCTTTGTCGGCAGCAAGTTTCGTATCGTTTGACCGGTCCTCTGGGTCAAGGTCAGGAATGCGGATTTTCTCTGATAGACCTTGGTCGACCGCTTCGAGGTCTTCGAGGAACTCGAAGAGCATCTTCAGCGTCCACATCTCGCCTTCGAGCGTGGCCGGCGCGATCTCCGCGCTCCGCATTTCGTAGTACTCGTCGAGGTCGTAGCCACGCAGTTCCCCGACCGTCTCTATACCGACGGAGTCGCACCACTCGACGAAGAGCTTCAGCCGGTACTCCCAGCCGTGAACGCTCTTCTCCGTGGAATCTGACCGACGGCGTCGGAGGTAGCGCTGGCAAGCCTCGCGGGGAGATAACTCTGTAGGGTCGCCCCGCCGTCTACCGCCGCGCGTCATGCCTCTAACTCACTCAGTTCGCTCTGGTCGTCGGGGAGCTGACGACGAACCTGCGGCTGGATGTTACGGAAGTCGTCGGCCCACTCCTGCATCTCGCTGCGGACCGCTTCGACCTTCTCGCGCAGTTCCTCGACGCTGTCAGCCGAGACCTTCGCCTTCATCTTGTCGCGATTGTTGCTGTCACCGCCGCGAGTAAGCTCGACTGTGAGGCTGTAGGCGTCAGTCATCCGCGACCACCACCTTGCCGCCAGAATCGTCGGCGCTGGCCTCCTCTCGCTGCTCGTCGTGGGCCACGCGCTTCGCCTTCGCGTACTCGCCGTCCGTGCCAGCGTCGTAGTACTCCGTACGCACTTCTCGAATTGCCTCGATCTTGTGCGGCGGGAGTTTGACGCGGCGGTCACGCCACTCGGTGAGACGTACCCAGCCGCTTTCGAGCGTCTGGTAGTCCGCGACGTAGACGACGCCCTGGCCCCGAATCTGGACCATTGCCGGCGTGTACTCTGGGTGTAGTGGCAGGTCTTCGGGGTCAATCTTCTCGCCGTTCATGGGCCGTCCTCCGCGTCGTCGTCAGTCTTTTGCTGGCCGGCGTCGTCGTCTGAGTCGGGGGCTCGAAGGCTACTGGACATAGTTTACGCGGCCCCCTCGTTTCGACGCTCCTCGCTGTTCTCATCCACGCACAATACCGTGTCTTCGCAGCTGAACGGCGTCGTGTCGTGCTCGCGCAGCACTTGACGCACGTACTGCGATGCGTTCATATCGTACTTATCCGCTTCTCTGTCTATCTCATCCGCCATTTCTGGCGACATGGAAACAGACATTGTCAGAAATCGTGCCATGCATTAGTGACTTACTAACCACTATAGGCTTATATCTTTCTACTAGCTCTAGTTTATTCGTATAGGAATCATACACCAGTATGATACTGCCTTAGTTATTTACTAACCAATAATGCGATACTCGGGAGACTGGATGGTGCTCGCTGATGACCGAATCTTGGAATACGTCAGGGAGAACCAGACCGCCGGATCTACACAAATGGCCGACAGTGGATACGTTCGGTATTCACAGTCCTATATCTCGAAGAGGTGTAGAAAACTCGTGGAACATGGTCTACTAGAGCATTACGGGAATGGAGTGTATGGAATCACCGAACGTGGTGAGCGGTATCTGGATGGTGAGATAGACACCTCCGAAGATGTACCAGATGAAGTTGAGTCACACACCGACGACGGCCCCAGCGCAAGTGAGAACCACGAGCAGGCGTGAATGACACTGAGAAAATCGGCTTCTTGGATGAATCAGGTGGATGAGCGTATCATGGAGTGGATTCGTGAGAATGGGTTTGCATCACCAGGCATCCTCTCACGAGAACGTGGGTTCGATGTCTCTTCCGGCTATATTCGGGACAGGTGCAAGTGGCTTCAGTACGCTGGACTGCTTGCACCCGTCAGTGGCGATTTGTACGATCTGACGAGTGAGGGCATTCTGTATCTGAAAGGCGAGCTCGATGCGAGGCACTGCCCGCGGCCGACTCCAAGCAAGGTCTTCGAGGATCGGTATGCAACACCACCAGACTGGGTGGAAGCCCGTGGAAGATTTCGTGTCCATCTATAGAAATATGAGACAAGTTCCACCAGGCGAGCAGCCGCGCATTACCGACCTTTCGTCGATACAAGCAGAGAACTTCAAATTCAGGAATACAAGCTTTCTCTATGATAAAGACCTGCCGTATGATATGTTAAAGTACCAGTCCCGTGAAAGACTACGGCATCGAATCTGGAACGTACGGAATGGTGATTTAAGAAAGCTGATGCGACGATTTCCTATCAATCATAGTCTCTGTGAGCAGTGTGCTGGCTGGATGCACGCCGTAGCCGGTCGTCACTTTTTCCCTGATGCCAACCACCGGACTGCCCTGGCGCTTCTCAGAAAACTACTGAAAGACAACGGTATCGTCCCAGGTCAGTGGCCGCCACAGGTCCTACGCGAAACAGTCATTCGCTCACACAAAGTCCGGAAAGAAATTAAGGATATCAGACTGGATACGCTCTACAGACGGGACCGGATGTTTCTCGTCTGGATACTGTTCTTCAAAACGGTTCTCAGAAGTCCAACCGAAGAACGATAAGACAGCTATTCGTCGTCTTCAGGCGATGCAGCACAGGCTTCGTACAGTTCCTTGTTCTCCCGAACGTCACGCGCCATGTCGCGTTCGGACTCCCAGTTCATACTCATCTTGGTTAATTAGTTAGCAATTCAAAGGTATATTCTTTTGGGTACGCCACATGGCATACTACAAAATGGATCACAGCCGCCCCACTTTCTCGCTCTCTCGCAGTTTCGCCTCGGGCGTGTGCGTCCCGCGGTAGTGGTCAGGGAACGTCTGTAGACCGTCCCAGCCGCTCCAGTCACAGACTATCATAACGTCCAGTAAATGAAGGCTCAGCAAGATTAGGCGGTATGCACAACATCCACGTCGGTAAGTTCCAGAAGGGGCTCCTTGTCGAAATCATTCTTGTTGTGGGTAATGAAGGTGCCACCCTCAGTGTGTGCGGTAGCCAGATTCAGGAGGTCCGCGGAGTCAAGAGTCACGCCTTGGGACTGTAGTTTCTCATCGAGATAGGCGGCTTCGAGTGCGGTGTCCGACGTGAACGGGAGTATCCGGTCAAGACTTGACCGGAGATGCTGTTGCTCTTGAAGCATATCGCTCCGACTGTCGTAGCGCTGAAACGACTCCCACGCGACGTGAGAGGGGATTGTCCATTCGTCGGTACGGTACTGCTTCAAATGCTCAACCACCGCTTCCTCGGAATTTCGAAGCTTAACCAGAATATCTCTGTCGAGAACAATCATCTACCGGCGGTCCTCCAGCGATTCATTCAGCCGTTCGCGGGCTTCGTCCATTTGCTCGATCTCTTTCTCGTCGACAGAGGGAAGTGACTCGGCTATTGCTTCTACGTCTTTCTCGCTTCGACTGAGTCGGTCCAGAAGGTCGTTGAAGCTTTCGTCGTCCCGCTTCAGGTCACGCAGTCGTTCTTTCACTTCGTCGGTGACTCGGATAGTGCTCATATGTATACGTTGTGTACAAGAGGTTGGTATCTCTTTCGACGCTAGAGCCATTCGCCTTTCTCGTACTCTCGGCGTTGATGACAGTCAAAACAGAGAGTCTCAAGATTATCTGGCTGGTTGGCTTCCTCGAATGAATCGCACTCTGATTTGGGCTTGATGTGGTGGACGTGCAGGTCTTGCCCATACTTTTCTTGATGGCTTTTACGTGAGATGCCACAGTCAGAACACTGGTACGAGTCCCGCTCTATGATTTTTAGCCTTTTTTCCTGCCACTGCGGCCCGTAGTATGGACCTGTGGTTAGGAATGGCCACCGGCTGAACGTCTTTGGCTCATCACGCCGAGCGTCTACGTACAGAAACCTATCTTCTACATTCATGAGGTCGTGGCGGCCAAGACCACGGTCAATGCCGCGTTTAATGCAGTAGAGGACCATCTCCCGCTGTGTATCATCACGGGGGATTTTCAGAAAGCAAGGATTCCAGATACCGCCGTCATCCAACTCATCTAACAGAGAATCGTGGTGTTGCCTATCTCCAAAGACAGACTCACCATTTCGATAGACGAACTGAACGGCCCGAAAAAGTGCTTCTCGTTCGTTTGACGACAGCAGAATCTTAATCATACAGTCTACAATCCGTATAGTTCGGTTCGGTCTAGCGCCCGATTGATAGTCGGGCGCGATGTATTCAGTCGAGAAGCGGCTTTCCGCTTTGACAAATCGCCTTTCTGAACCATTTCTAACGCGCTTACCACCTCATGATAGTTGTCACCTTCGACAAGCAGCCCGTCATTCTTCGACATTCCAAGCGGTGCGGGGCCGTGGTGATAGTCGTCGTTTTGCTGACGCGCCGCGATACCTTCCTTCGTCCGTTGCTGGGCCATATTCGCTTCTAGTTCCGCGAACACGCCGAGGAGTTGGAACAACGCCGTCTGGTAAGGGTCGCTCTCGTCGGGACGAAGTGTCAGCCCTTCACTGATGATGTGCAGCTCGACACCAGCGTCTTCGAGCCGCGACGCCGTTCGCTCCAAGTCGGAGATGGACCGACAGATACGCGAGATACTGTGGACGACCACAGCCTCGATCTCCCCGCTCTCGGCATCATCCATCATCTGCTGGTAGTCTGATCGGTCCGTGTCGGTACCAGTGGATTTGTCTCGATAGAATCGGAGACTCCCCAAATCTGCGCCGAACTCTCCCTCGGCGTACTCCTGTGTCGACTCTAGTTGTCGGTTGAGACTCTGGTCCTGCGTACTCACTCGGCAGTAGCATCCGATGTCACCCATACACTCGTACACCCACGCTAAGCATATAAAAGGTAGTAGTTACGTACAGTCTGTACGAGAACGGTAGTTTATGAACACTTCACCCCCCGGGGGGTGATTTTTATAGATACGCGCGGGCGCGTTCTCCGGCCCAGGAATTATGTCGGTTCCACTCGTGTAAATGTCGATGTCAGAGAACTGCACCAACCAGACTGGTCGTAAGCGTACAACTGGAAAGATCGGGGTTCCACCTAATGAGGCTGAGCAAAATGATTGAAGCGATTCCGGGCTCCGTGATAGGAGTGGCTGGTGTCGCACTTCTGTACTCGGGGGCAAAGGTCACTGATGCGATTCGCTCAGGAAATCGGCGAAGCTCAGATGGGACCTTCGCCAAGAACAGAACTACTCAGGTTGACCGGCTTCTAAAGTTTGCGGCTATCTTGGTAGTATTAGTTGCTGCAGCAGCCCTATTCAACTTCATCTAGAAGCCGTTCTATATTCTGGTGTCTGGCTCTCCCCACAGAACCGGATACAAGCATATAATAGAGGTACTTTAATTGCATTATTTTGAGACTGATGGGTTATCCCTCTGTTCTCCGGTCACTGGAAACCGAGAAGAGGAATTGAAGAATGGGAAATGCAGTTAGAATTAACAATGCAGTGTTTCGTCCCTGAATCAGATAACCAGCACCTGCGAGGAGTAAGAAAATAAGCCCGGAGGTATACTTTAACCAGCGGATAGTTATCGCCTCGGATAGTTCACTTACAAGAATTCGCACGTCAGAGGTATGATCCAATTCGTCCGTTTCCTTTTTTGGTATCCTTAGATCTGCATCATCGATTGACGAAATATTGTCTATGACCTTGCTGAGGTTCTCAACAAAGGTTTCGTCCAAGATTTCTTCTTGCTTCTGAGGGTCTGAGTCTTCCAATAGCTCAATGTATTCATAAATCTGATATTTGTATGCAGGGTGTAAAAGAGAGGTAGATTTACTCAAGCTGTATTCTCTGAACTTTTTAAGATAGCGGACTACATCTTCGTAGTCGCCATCTTGGTACGACTTAATCGATAAAGAAAGGTAGTGTAACAAAACATCCCTAACCGTGATGTCGTACTGGCTCTTCCTCTGCGATAACAACCTATATCCGGCAAAAACCAGTATAAATGGGACTATTATCCCAATCAGTGAAACAGAATCTTGTAAGTCTCCATTTCGGGTTCCAATGTTAAATTCAGTCAGTATGAGATTTATTATTACGGCGAGAGTGATCCAAGTGAACCCCGCGAGAACAGGTGTACCTACTGCGAAGTTGAGTGTAGTAAATTTATTTACTTTGTTTTTGTCGTGGCTGTTTTCATTGGCAAATTTTTCTATGTCACCCATCATATTCTATACTCTTTAGCATTAAGGAGTTATCTGGTACATAAAAGAGTGTATATAGGTGAGACTTTGAGAATGCAACAATATCAGGACCTTATCCGAGAAGCAGATATTGCTCAAGATAGACTATCTGAGTGCATTAGAGCCACTTTCCGTAGGCGACTATCATGATAAGTAGAGCGAAAGCACCTATGCCTCCAAAAACGTCCATGGTTCGGATGGCATTTCCGAATATTACGTATCCTGAAGCTAACATTCCCTTCTGAAGGGCAATTGCACCACCTATTGCAACGCACAACAGGAGAATGTAACTGGGAAGTCCACTTGGATCAACTGACATTCAAATATATCTGACTCATTGTTTGCATATAAATCGTATACCCGGGTTAATTCGCCTACTTCCGGTACGTGCTCAATATAGAGGGAGATATCCGACGTTCACCCGAGAACCGGACACTCAGAAAACCTCGTCCCACGGGATTTTGTGCTGCTTCCCCATCGAGTGACCCGAGCGGTTCCATCCGCCCCGATCTTGGACGAGGTTATTCACCGTCGACGGCTTCATGCGCGTGATTCGGAGCACGCCGTCCGTCTCATCGAGGAACACAAACGCATACCACGCCGTCGCCTGTGCGTCCGATGCGATGAGAGAGCGCGTCTGTCCTTCCCAGACGCGAAAGCGACCATCGCCGGGATACCTGTTGCCGACTGTCGTTGATGTCGATTTGACCTGGTATTTTGTCGCCCTGCTGGGGTGTCTGAGGTCCCACCAGTCCGGGTCAAGCGATAGGCCCTCCAAGCCGTACACCTCAGCCACGATCTCCTCGGCAACGTCGCCAAACGACTTCGACCGCTGTAACCGCTCCTGTCGAGTCCGAGGGAGCGACCGGATATCGATGACTTCCGTCACTCGTCACCACCGCCAGCCGCCGCCTCGAAGCGTACTATCTCTGCTGGACGTAGTCCTAACCGCTTTGCCAGCCACGCGATTCCCAGCCGGGAGAGCGCCGCACCGTCGGTGACCGCCAACGTGACACAGAACCAGATGAGAGCGCCCAACTGCACCCATGTCAGGTCAGGCATCGCTCTCACCTCCGTCCGTTGCCTTCGGTGGGTAGATACCTTCGTCGACGAGCGCCCGGCGGTGTGACCGGACATCCTCGACGAGTCCGGCGTCGTCGATCCCTTCCTCACCTCGGAGAACACGGACGGCTTTCTCTGCGGTTTCGTGGGCCGCTTGCGCCTCGTTGCGCGTCTCCTCGACGTAGCCGACCACGCGGCGGCCGACCCAGCCCGTGATACCGACCACGAGCATCGATGAAACACTGACCGCCCATGCCGCTGCGGTGTACGGTTCAACCATCAGCATCCCTCCAGATTGCCACGCCGCCAACGACAATGGCGATGAGTAGCAGCGTTCCGGGCACACCAAGTGTACCGGTCAACGCACCGAATACCTGCCCCAGTAGCCGTGCTACCGTCATCGAAGCACCACCACCGCAACGACCGCGAGGGCTGCGAGCGTTGTCTGTGGGGCAGTCAACGGCCCGACCGCCGGCAGCGTCGGGAACCCGTCAGGTAGCAGGGCAGGCGGAGACTCTGGCCCGGTGTTCTCAGGCGACGGGTCACTGCTTCCGTCAGGCGGATCGCCGTCACTGATGGGTGGGTACGTGGGTTCGTCGTTCGGCTCATCACCGGAGTCGGGTACACGCTTCTCGTAAACGTGCATCGTTCCGTACGTCGTCGTCTGCTTGTCCCACGACGGGCCGCCAAGCAGCTGCACACCGAGTTCGTAGTCGCCCGGAATCAGGTCGAAGTTCTCCTGTAGCCTCTCCCACGGAACCCGATTCGAGATTGTAGCCGTCTGTCCGGCTTCAATCGTCTCAGTCTGACTCTGGACATGGGTATCACCGAATGTCCAGATGACCGCTGCCTCTCGTTCCTTGAACGAGGTGTTCGTCACTTCGGCCTGTAGCTGTGGCTCGTATTCCTGCCGTCGGTCGACACGCGGATCGTCGGGACTGTACACAGCGAACGAGGTCGTTCCGACTGATTCCAGTACGAGCCCGCCGTCTGGAATACCGCCAGCGAACGTCACCATTCAGATCACCACCAGCAGCACGACGGCTAGAGCGAACCCCAGCATCACCTGCTGGGTCGTTCCGCCAAGCGCATCTGCGATATCGCTAATCATCTCTGTCAGTCGGTCACCTGTCGTCGGCAGGGCCGGGTCCTGTGCATCAGAGTGAACGGTTACCTCCGCCGCCCGCTCTTCTGCAACCGTGTCATTCGGAACTTTCAGCACTTCCGCGGTGACACTGTGTTCTCCACTACCCAGCGTCACTCGCTTGGTCACCGTCTTCGGGGCGCTATTGCCGTCAAGGCACTTCGTTTCTCGATGGACTTCTTTCCCGTCGACGTAGATGATGACTGGCGTCCGCCATCCAGTGTTGAACTGGAGTATCCCGCTCTGACACGTCCCATCCTGCGGGGCAATAATCGAACTCTCGTTTCCGACTGTGACGGTCACGGTGAACGACTTATCTGGGCGGGCCTCGCTCGGTACGTCTATACTGTCGATATACGGCTCTGATTGGTCGATGTTCAGGTTCACCATTATCCTAACATCCCTCCGAAGTCTGCCCCGGTCCCAGCGTACAAACCCTTGATCTCGACCGGGTCGAGAACGATCTCAGCGCTGTCATCAAGCGGGCCGATAGGCTCCTGTAGTGGGTTCCCATCAGCATCGATAGCCGGTGAGAACCATGTGTACTGAACTCCGTTAGGACCACCGTCCCGGCGCGCTACGCCCATAAACTGGCTGTACGTCGTAGCAAGACACGGGAGGTCACCCTGTGCGCTACCGTCGATAGCGGCCGCTGTCGGGAACACACCAGCCGACATCACCCATTCAACTTCGGGTAGTGGATTCCCGTCTGGATCCACCACCGAAACTCTCACCGGCCGGAATGCTGCGGGAATAAGTACCCCACTCCGGTTGGTGCTGGTGGCGTGGTCCCGAGAACGGGTGACCCGTGGCCGGTCGAGGGAGACGGTGACCGTATCCGCTCGGTCACCGGGCCGACGTGGACGGGGCCGTATCGTGTCGGTCGTCGCACCAGCTGCGACAGTCGCCGCCCGTTGCGGAGCTGGACGCTCCGTGCTCAGTGTTTCCCCGTCAGCAGCGGTTCCCGTCCTCGCCGGGATTGGGCGCGTCTGGCTTCCTGCGGTTGTCCCGGCCGGTGCTTCAGTGTACGTCGCCATCGGATTACCTCATCCCGATACCGACCTGCGCGACGTTGTGGGCCTTCAGGAGTTTGTACAGGTTGTTCGCCCCGCTGTCCTGTATCGTGTCCTCGTGACTTGCGTCCTGACCGCTTTCCTCCCGAATCCACAGGTCATGGGTCCCAATGATTGCATCGTTGTTGCGGTTGTTCCGATACTGCGAACTGGCAACGACATTGTCGGTCGTGGTGTAGTTTGCGTAGTTGTTGTCGGGGTTCACCATCCCGCGGCCGTGGTGTGTGCTTCCCGACTGCGTGCCGCTCATCGCCGGGAGGAAGTTTGTCCACTGCCTCTTTTCTCTATTATCGTAGTCACCGTCGTAAGCCTGTGCGTGCCATAGAGTCGCGTAGTTGCTTTCCCGGTTGGCCGCCGAATCGAAGTCCCACGTCTTCGAGAGTTCAGCCATTCCGATGGCGATATCTTCGTCGTTACCGTCGCCCTCGTTCCGTTCCGCATAGAATACCCATCCAGACTCTGTATAGTCCAAGTAGTAGCTCACAGAGTGAGACATGGACATACGCTCACCACCACGGTCGTCGGGGGCGTACGCCATTGGATCGCCGTATCCGTCGCTTCCAGTCTTTTGTGCGATATCGTTGGCGTAGCGGTCTTCCCATGTCGTGTTCGCGGTATCCCACGAGGGACCGGATTCCATGGTTATGCCACCGCTGTATCTGTTATCTCGGATTTTGAGACGGTGGTTCTCGCCGTTCGGCGTCTCCAGCACGAACCACTCACCAGCAGTGAGCGGAGTCGCACCGCCGTTGGCCGATGTGTCGATGATACTCCAGCCACTGATACTGTCGATGTTGTCGCGGAGTGCCGCGAGCGCTTCGCCCCAGGTAACTGCGTTTGGTCCTGTAAACGTCATTTTACTTGAGTGCCAGCACGTTCAGGGAGGTACTGGCGTCTCCCTCGGTCATCTTCCGATACCACAGCTTTGAGGCACCCAGTCCGCCCGGCGGAGACAGAGAGAACGGCGCGTCCGACGGGGTCAGGGGGATGAACCGGTCAGCCTTATTTGTCGCCTTGAACGCGACAACTATCGGGGAGTCAAATCCGTAGACGACGACGGTATCCGCGGCGAAGTCCCACGAAACCGTCTCTTCGTCGGTATCGTCAACCGGAACGCCGGGTTCGCTGTAGTACACCGCTTCCGAGTCACCCGAAACGTTCTGGTCGATGTCGTCGCCCCGCATCTCCATCAGCAGGGCCGCCAGCAGCGCGTTCGTTTCGTCTTCAAAAGCCTCGTACAGCACGTTCCTCGGTGCGCCGGGGAAGTACTGTTCAAGCAGATCGTCTATCGGCGTATCTGTCCCGATGAGTCCGTACCCGCTCATATCGACTGCCCCCGAATCAGTGCCAGCACGGTCGCAGCCTGCACCAGTGAGGTCAACAGCGACGAGAACGGCGCTATCAGGTCGGCTACTACCCGGGCCTTCTCCGCAAGCCCTGCAAGCACGTTCCCGCCGCTGTCGCACGGGCAGCCAGTATCGGTACTGCTGCTATCTGGGTCGTCAGTGTCGTGTAGAATCACCATGTGTTGGAACGGTGGCCCGTTAGGCCACCATGGTCTGGGTCACCTTTCGCCGGAGTTCAGCAGCCTCTTCATCCGGTCGAAGGGGCCGCTGATTCACCGGGATACTCACCTCGACGTTCTCCGCGTCGGCTGCCTCGACGGCCGTAGCGAACTCTGTGTCGAAGAACAGCAGGTCCATGTTGAACTTCGGCGGGAGGACACCGCGCATCCCGCTGTTGCGTCCGTCCCATGTGATCTGGCGGTCCGTCTCCGGCGAATCCGGGTTCGAGAACGCCCATGTGATACTGTCTTCGCTCTGAAGCTCCTGCGAGACGTTGCCCTTCCCACTGTTGCGCTTCTGTATCTTCGTCAGCCCGTGGCGCATCACCGCGTAGAAGGCGACTGAGATATCACCGTTTCCGGTCGTCTCTTTCAGCTCTGCCGACGCAACGAAATCGCCGTCAGTTCCGAACGTGCCAGTGTACTGCGTGTCTGTGCTGTCAGTAATGAGCGTATCCGGGTCACCGTCACCGTCGCTGTCGAAGTAGCCGATAAGCGAGGCGTCAGTCGTGTACTCGCCGGCAGTCACGTCGTCCATGTAGTCGACGATCGGGGCCTCGGGA
Organism: Haloarcula sp. CBA1122; assembly: GCF_009741785.1. Lineage (NCBI taxonomy): Archaea > Methanobacteriati > Methanobacteriota > Halobacteria > Halobacteriales > Haloarculaceae > Haloarcula > Haloarcula sp. CBA1122. The sequence continues at coordinate 21,658 of NZ_WPCB01000024.1, read as the reverse complement.
GTGAGGTCGACCGTAGTAGTGTCACCCCCTGCTGCCGTCGCTGTCTGTTTGCCGACGAGTGCCACCACCAGCGGCATCCCGACTGGAACCTTCCAGACCTGCGTGCTCGGGACCTTCGTCGTCGCGACGATTCCCTCTGAACCGGGCTGGTAGCTCTTGAAATCGAACATCTCGGAACCGAGGTAGACCGTCTTCCCCGGCCGTGCGTTGGCTCCGCTCATGGTCTACCGGTTGTCCACCTGCATGGGGTAGTTGAAGAACAGCGTTGCCGGGTCGACCACGTCGGGGCCGTTCACCAGAAGCGCCAGCTCGTCAGCGTCTTCCAGCGTCAGCCGCCCATTCGGAACTCGGTCACGGAGGAACCGAACCCGGCGGCGCTGTGCGTTCTCGCCGGACTGCTGATCCTTCAGCGACAGCGTGTTGAATGGAGAGACGGCGAACTCGCTGATGACCGTCCACGAATCCAGCGGGTCGTTCGGTTCCCGATAGCCGAAGCCGATCTTCGTCGAGCGCGAGACGTTGCCGCCGTCCTTTGCCTCAACGTCGAGAATCGCTGGCGATCCCTGTGCGATAGAGATAGCGATTCCCTCCGGCACGTCCCAGGTCGTGATCGGCGTCGGCGTACCCGCGACGTTCTCCGAGACTGTCGCGTACTGGAGTTCCGTGCTGAGTGTTTCGTCGGTCATCAGTTGGCCCTCCGTGCAGCGTCAAAGCTCTGGACACCGAGCATAGCGAAGCCGATTCCGATACCGATAGCGAGCATCCCGAGCGAGCCCCGAAGCGGGCCGACCCATGCTGCCGCAATGAGCCCGAGCCCGATGAGCGAGAAGGCCCCACCGGTGACCATCGATGCAGAGCCAAGGTCTCCCTCAAACACTGCATTCGATACGTCCACCAGTCGATCCTCGATGTTGATACCTCCTGCCGACATCAGAACGGGAAGCCCTGCCGCCGCGCTGGCACCGATAGCAGCGTTCCGTTCAGAGACTTGTAGTGCCATGATTCAGATGATGAAGTAGCCCGCGATGATTGCAGCCCCGAACCCGCCCACAGCAGCCATTCCGATGGGCGTTTTCAGGAACTCGACGATACCATTGGACCCGGAGCTACTGGGTGACCCACCCGACTCCGAGTTTCCGCTTGTGCTGGTCGAAACCATGCGACCAGTAGTTGCCGCGAGGGATGATTCAGTATTTGTTTGTTGACAACACCGATAGCGAATGGCCGCGAGAAGTCTGTACGCGCTATTTTACGCTATCGTAGGTGCGCCGGAATCTCAACCGGCCCTCGGATGGTCGATGATGCTCCAGCCACATCTTTGTACGTGAGGAACTGGTACGCGTTCGGGTCCATTTCGGTCACCCGGTGTTTGTCGGGGATACTCACCTTACTGAACTTGCTGTCTTCGTGGTCTCCGTAGGCGAAAATCAGGTAGTTGTCCGTCTGTGTCCAGATCTGATCGTGGACTTCTTTCGCCTTGTGAGCGGCGAGTACTAATCCACAGTTAGCGTGGGTGACGTGCCACTTCACGAGGTGCTGAAGGACTTCGGGAATATGATGTGCGGACATCCAGTTGTGTGCCTCATCGAGATAGAGGTAACACCGCTTGAGCTGGCCGAACGCTCGAAGGTACTCGTCGAGGACATCTTCAGTGAACGGGTTCTCTCGAATCACCTGCTGAGTGTTGCCGCGCATCCAGTGGTCGAGCACGTCACCGGGATTATCGGGAAACACCGCACCCGGTGGCCCATGTTCGGCGTTCGGATCGATACAGATGTAGCGCTCTGTCTGGGTCAGCAGGTGCTCGAATAGCACTGACTTCCCCGAGTTCTTCTGGCCGAGGATGACCGAGATTTCGCTCAGGTCAATATCCATCGCTTGCTACTGCCCCTCGCTGCCGCTGTACTCGCCGGGTTCCGGTACGTCGACGTCAAGCTCATCGTACAGCCCGCGCCGGGTGAGTACGTCGTCAAGCGTAGCGATAGCGTAGGCTGTCGCCTCCGGCCTCGCAAGCGCGTACTGCGAGAAGAGATGGATGAATGTCTCAGGACCAAACTGGTCCTCCGCGCGTTGTGGGTCGAGGCCGAACATCGGAGCGAACCCCTGTAGCTTCGCCTCGATCTGGTCGACTGTTTCCTCATTGTCGACGAGGGCGGACCATCCCAGTCCGCGAAGATCTTCCTCTACCTCGTAGAGTGTCCGGGCCGTTGCGCCACTGTCGTCGGCAACTTGTTTGAGTCGCTGCGTTCGTTCTTCGGGCGATTCGTCTGCCTGACTCGCTACTAACGCGAGCTGCTGAATGATTTCCTGCATGATTACCAGGTACTGCTGTCTTCAAAATCGAATTCGCTTTTTGCGCTGTTCTCGCTCTGTTCTGCTCTGTGTTCGGCGCGAGTGTCGCGGCGATCTCGGCGGCCGTCCTGACCGCGTACCGCTGTCACGTCGTCGTTGAATTCAGGAGCGTCTTCGCTCTGTTTCCGGTCAGTCTCAACCGGGTCAGTATCTCGATGGCGACGATAGCGCATCGCTCGGCCCCCAGCGGTTCCCAGCATCGATAGAGCGAACATCGCTGTCGGGCCGACATCGACATCGTGCTCGTCGCACATGGCGATGAACAGCTCTGCATTGGCCGCTTTCTCCTGTTCAGAGAGTTCCCAGCCCTCCCAGTCAGTCATCGTCGCGGTCATCGAGAAGGGCATTCCAATGAGGTGCTTCACGACCGTCTCATCAACTACCATGCCGCTGGCCTGCTGGGTTCCCGCTGGTGAGTGGTCACCGCCGGAGTCGGGTTGTCCCTCGGCACCGTCGCCGCTCTCTCCTGACTCTTCCCCGAAGGCATCAGCGAACGTCTCACGGACTTCCTCGCGGCGCTGTCGTTCTCCCTCGCTATCTGCTTCCGCTACGATTTCGTCTGTTGAACGGTCGCTATTGCCGCGTATCCGGTCCAACAGGCCACCGCTATCCTCGCTGTTCTCGCTACTGTCGTTCTGCTCCTGCTGTTCTGGTTTCTCAGCGTGTTCGCTATTCTCGCTCTGATTCGCTGGTGACGCCGACTCACTCGGTTCGAGGTCGTCTGGTGACAGCCCGTCTAAGTCGACACCGCTGGGTGGTTCTACTGCTGTTCCTTCGTCGTCTGGCGCTCCTTCAGGGGATAGCTTCTCTTTCCCCTCGTGACCGACGGAGATAGCGTCTGTCTGTGTCTCTGTGCTGGCGCTCGTACTCTCTGAGTTTGTCACTGTCTGGGTTCCTCCCTCCGGTTCGCTATCGTTGCCACTGTCGACGTTCTCGCTCTCACTGAGTGCGAGTGTATCTGTGAGAAAATTCTCTAATTCTGCCTCCTCTACACCGACAATTCGCCCGTACCCGTGTTCCCCAGCGAGACGCTGTTTCTCGCTGTACGGTAGCGCCTCTAATTCCGCTACTGTAGAAGGATCCGCGGGTTGGGAGCTGTCTGTTTCCTCACTGGCGGCCATGCGGCCGGCGATAGTGGCACTACTAACAAGGGTGCTCGCTTGTTGTCAACAACAGAGAATAGAGAAACGGGTTACTTTGACTGGCGTTCAATCTGAGACAACTTGTCACGAATCGCATCTCGTATCAAATCAGATCGGCTGTGGTATCCGGCTGCTATGTAGTTCTCGTCTATGTTTTCGACCATTGACTCGGGCATCGATACACCGGTTGTATTTCGAGTCATAGTCTTTGATGGGGCTATATACAAAATAAAACCTGTTGCTTAGTTAATAATTAACTAAGCAAGACGGATATCACGCATCGGCAGTTTGGTTCTGAGTTCCACCCTTACGTGAGAACGGTCGGACGTGGACAGCGGTGTAGTCGCTTGGTGGTATCCCGTTCTGAAGATGGACATACCCGCGTTTCTCAAGTCGGGCAAGAAGGCGCTGTGCGTCTTGTTGGTCGATACTATCGACAGCCTGAGCAAGTGCACGCTTCGCGCTTTCTCCTCGGACAATGCCGTTATCAGTGCGCTTCTCGCAGAGCGTCCGGTAGGCAATGGCAAGTTCTCGATTGTCCGGGTCAGCATATGGTTCAAGCCCTCCATCAGTCTCCGGCTCCGAAACGCGCTGACGAACGTATTCCTCTAGATCGGCGCTCATGTTGTCGACCTGTTCCTTGTACTGTTCTTTCAGCGTGGTCGACAGACGGAAGGTGATTTTGTCACTCCCATCTTCTTCGTGAAGTTGGCTTCCACCAGTCATGTCTGACTAGCCACCTCCTCGTAAGACGGGGCCGAATCCCCATACGGCGCGGTGACGGACGCCGATGTTGGTACGTGTAGGACAGCCCCCCGTGGGGTCGCCAGAAGGTCACGCGCTAGGGCGGGCGTGCGCGCCTGTGTCATCGGCGGCCCTCCATCTCGTCACGGGCAGAGCGGAGTAGGTTCCCGATGGTTCCGGGCGAGCGACCGGAGAGTCGGGCGTACTCCCGAACCCCGAGCCTTCCGAGGTCACAGGTCAGGTAAGCGTCGAGTTCGGCAGGAGTGAGTTGGTTGAAAGCGGTCGGTTCGTCGTCGAGGAGGAGCCATGCTGGTGGTGATGGGTACTCGCGGCCGGTGTCGAGATGTGCGACGACGATCTGCCCGCGGACCCACTGCCACCACAGCGAAGCGACGTGGGCACACCATCCGCCGTGGTACTGGTAGCCGGCGCAGTCGCAGTCTGCGACGAGTGTGCGGCCCTGTAGCGCCCACAGCACGCGGTGAGTGCTGTCGCCGTCGCTCAGGTAGACGACACGCTCGGCGTTGTTGATAGCGCCGCCTCGGTCGTTCTCGGACTGTGCGCGCTTCCACGCCGTCGACAGCGTCCAGTCGTCGGGCATCGACAACGTCGACGGGCCACCAACAGACTGAGGCAGGTCGTCGCTCGCTTGCCAGCTGCGGCTGGCACGGCTCATGGACGACACACCCCCTCGTCTAGCGCCGGGCACGGCTGTCGTGGTGATTCGATGTAGCCGCCGCAGTAGTCGCAGATGGACAGCTCGTGAGTCCGCGGAATACTCACAGTGACCACCCCGTAGAGCGGCCGCTAACTGTTAGGAAACCCGGGAAAAAGGGTTTGTATGGTATGGGCCGGCGCGAATTCGAATCGCGGTTACGGCCACCCGAAGGCCGAAGGATACCAGGCTACCCCACCGGCCCGTGCGATAGCAATCGGATAGAAGACAGGGGCAGTTTTAACGGTTGCGAAACAGCGAGAAGCGGAGCGGTTTCACCGGCGGCCCGCAAGCGGGAGGTATGGACCGCCACGACGAACGCATTCCGACGGAGACGTTCGCCACCTGTCTCGACAACATGCCCCAGCCCTGTGTCGACCTCGTCGTCGAGTACGAGGACGGAATCGTACTCACACGACGTCAGAACGAGCCAGCCAAAGGCGAGTGGTTCTGGCCGGGGAGTCGCCTCTGCAAGGGGGAGCGACTGGACGACGCGGCGGCGCGCATCGCCCGAGAGGAGCTTGGCCTCACATCGGTTGCGACGGAACAGCTCGGTGTCAGCGAACACTTCTGGGACGTTTCTTCAGTTGATGGCGTCGACTCCCGGCACACGGTACCAATTGTGTATCGAGCCGTCCCCGACAACGGGGCCGAAATAGCACTCGACGACCAGCACGACTCGTATCGCATCGTCACAGAGGTTCCGGCAGACGCGAACCAGTACGTCACGGAATACTTCGAGCAGTTCGATATCACCCAGTAGCGGGTGAACAGTGCTGTTTTGAGGACGAATACGTGTTTCATGAGTAGTCAGGCTGTACGAGACTAGCAGGCAACTGAACAGAAGATTGATTACGCGTCGCAGTTACTCACTAACTGAGTAACTATGACCATCCTCATCACTGGCGGCGACGGCTACGTCGGGTGGCCGGCCGCACTGCGAATCGCGGACCGAACGGACGACCGAGTGCTGCTTGTCGACAACTTCGCCCGAAGAGAGTGGGTCGAGGACGTCGGCGCGACGAGCGCGACACCGGTCGCCAGTATCGACGAACGCCTCGACGCGGCTCGCGAGGTCCACGGGCTGACGAACCTCTCCTTCGTCGAGGGCGACCTCGCCGAGAAGTCCTTCGTCGACGAACTGCTGACGGTCCACGAACCCGAGGTCGTCGTCCACACCGCCGCCCAGCCCTCCGCGCCGTACTCCCAGATCAACGGCGAGCGGGCGAACTACACCCAGCACAACAACCTCCAGGCGACGCGGAACCTCCTGTGGGGGCTCGAGGAACACGACCTCACTGACACCCACTTCGTCGAGACGACGACGACGGGCGTCTACGGCGCGCCGGAGTTCCCGATTCCGGAGGGCGGTGCGGCGATGGAGAACCAGAGCGAGCGCGACGACGTGCCGTTCCCCAACATGGGCGGGAGCTGGTACCACGCGACGAAGGGCTTCGACGCACAGAACATGCGCCTGGCCCACACGCAGTTCGACATCCCGATTTCGGACGTTCGCACGGCCATCGTCTACGGGACAGAGACCGAGGAGACCCGCGAGGACGACCGGCTCAAGACCCGCTTCGACTTCGATTACTACTTCGGCACGGTCACGCACCGCTTCTGTGCGCAGGCCGTCGCGGGCTACCCCGTCACCGTCTACGGCAAGGGCGAACAGCGCAAGCCGTTCATCTCGCTAGAGGACGCCGTCGAAGGGCTGGCTGAAGTGGCGCTGACCGACCCTGACGAACGTCCTGACGGACTGACGGTGTACAATCAGGTCACGCGCGCCATCAGCATCGTCGAAATCGCCGAGACGATTGCCGACGTGGGCGGCGAGTACGACCTCGACGTCGACGTCGAGCACTTCGAGAACCCCCGCGACGAGGACGAGACCCACAAGATGGAGATCGAGAACGACCGCTACGACGACCTCATCGGCGGCCAGTCCCAGTCCTTCGAGGACGGCGTCGGCGACATCTTCGAGACGCTGACGCGGTACGCCGACACCATCGAAGCCCACGAGGACCGGTTCCTGCCGGGCGTCCTGAGCGAGGACTGACGATGGACGTGCTGGTCACCGGGGCCTGTGGCTACATCGGCAGCGCGCTGATTCCACTGCTCCGAGAGGACGACCGCGTCGACGACATCGTCGTCTTCGACGACCTCTCCTCGGGGTCGCCGCGAGCGCTGCTAGGGACACTTGGCAACGGGCTCGAATTCCGCCGTGGCGACGTCCGCGAGTACGGCGACGTGGAGAGCGCCATGCGCGGCGTCGACCGCATCATCCATCTCGCTGCCATCACCGGTGCGTCGAGCACACACGAACGCCACGACGAAACCTTCGCCATCAACTACGACGGCACCGAGAACGTCCTGACTGCGGCCGGCAAACTCGGCGTCGACCACGTCGTCTTCGCCTCTTCGTGTAACGTCTACGGCCGCGCGACCAGCACCGACATCGACGAGACGGTCGACCCGGATCCCATCAACCCTTACGCAGAGACGAAACTGCAGTCCGAGACGCTACTGCAGGAGTACTGCGAGGAGTTCGATATGACTGGCACCGCCCTGCGAATGGCTACCAACTTCGGCCACTCGCCGGGCATCCGGTTCAACCTCGTCGTGAACTACTTCGTGTTCCGCGCGCTCACCGACCGCCCGCTCACTGTCTACGGCGACGGCTCGAACTGGCGGCCGTTCATCCACGTTCAGGACGCTGCCCGCGCCTACGCGGAGGCGGTGTGCGATCCCAAGTCCTGGGACGAACCGGTGTACAACGTCGGGTCGATGGAATCGAATTACCAGATTTCGGAGATTGCAGACATCGTCGCGGACGAGGTCGCTCCAGTCGACGTGACCTACCTCGAAGACGAGCATCCCGGTCCGTCGTATCACGTCAACTTCGACCGACTGAGCGGGACCGGCTTCGAACCATCGTGGACGCTCCGCGAGGGCGTCCGCGACCTCGCGGAGAAATTCACCACCAATGCCTGAGACAGAACCCACAGACAACACACCTCACATCGCCGTCACCGGCGGTGCGGGCTACATCGGCAGCCGCGTCATCTACGAGCTACAGCAGGCCCACCCCGACTGGGAGATAACTGCCATCGACAACTTCTATCGCGGTACCGTGCGGTCAGTCGGCGATGTCGACATCGAACACGTCGACATCCGGAACCGAGACCGTCTGGAGGCGGCGCTAGACGGGGCCGACGTTGTGATGCACCTCGCCGCGGTGTCGGGAGTTGACGACTGTGAGGAGAAACAGGACCTTGCCTACGAGGTCAACGTCCAGGGAACCGACAACGTCGCCTGGTTCTGTCGGAAGACTGGCGCAGCGCTGATTTTCCCGTTCTCGATGGCCGTCATCGGCGACCCACAGGAGTTCCCGATTACAGTCGACCACCCCCGAGACCCGCTGAACTGGTACGGGCGGACGAAACTGCTCAACGAGCGTGACATCGAGACGTACGCCGACGGCACGTTCCCGGCCCACCAGTTCATGATCTCGAACCTCTACGGCAGTCACGAGATAGACGGTCAAACCGTCTCAAAGGGGACTGTCATCAACTTCTTCGTGAACCGCGCGCTCGCCGGCGAGACGCTGACCGTCTACGAGCCAGGGACGCAGTCCCGGAACTTCATTCACGTCAAGGACGTGGCCCGGGCGTACGTCGACAGTTGCGAACGGCTACTGGAGCAACTGGACCGCGGCGAGACCGGCGTCGAGAAATACGAGATCGCCAGCGACGAAGACCCGGGCGTTCACACCGTCGCCAAACTCGTCGAGGATATCGCCGCCTCGGCCGCCGACATTGATGCCGACGTGGAACTGGTCGAGAACCCGCGTGGCGACGACGAGACGCTCGTCGATTCGTTCCCGGTCGACACCGGCCGAACGACGGACGTACTGGCTGGACGCCGGAACACGACGTAGAATCGGCGATTCGAGCGGCGCTAGAGTCGGCAAACACGTAGACGGCGAGTCCCGATGGATTTATTCGCCAGACCGGAAAGAGAAGATACATGAGCGATACGCCCGGGGCGGGAGCGGTACTCGATGACCGGCCCGAGCTACGAGACGCGACAGCGGCGGTTCTGGCCGTCGACGACGAACAGGACGGCTGGACGTTTGACGACATTCCCATCGATTCGGGCCAGTTCGGTGAACTCGTCTCCGCGGGCATCGTCGAGAAAGACGGTGACGAGTACCGCGTCGCTGATCCCGACGCCGTGCGGGCCGCACTCGACGGCAAATCCGGGGTCGGCAGCGACAGCGAGAGCGGGACGGCTCTCGGTGACGCGCTGCGGTTTGATTTCGACGCGCGAGCAACTGGCCTGCTCGTCGCTGCTCTAGCGGTCGTGTTTGTCGCCCGAACGTACGTCATCGGGTCGATCTACCGCGGCGACGACATCGTCTTGTCGAGTAACGATCCGTATTACTACAGGTATCACGTCGAGCAGGTCGCGGCCAACGCCGGCGGCGCGGCCGATTTCGGAGCGCTCTCCGTGATTCCGGATGTAGTAACCAACGGGGAGCCACTCACGATCGCGACGCTCTGGTGGGTCGCCAGCCTCTTCGGCGGGAGCAAAGCAGTTATTGGCCACGTTCTCGCCTGGTATCCGGTCGTGTCGGCACTCGTCACGGGCGTCCTGCTCTATCTACTCGCGGTGCGGGTGTCCAGCGATCGGCGTGTCGGTCTCGCATCGGTCCTCTTCCTGGCATTTATTCCCGGCCACGCCTTTCGGACGAGCCTGGGTTTCGCAGATCACCACGCCTTCGACTATCCCTGGCTGGGACTCACCGCGCTTGCACTCGTGGTCGCGCTAACGACGGCCACGAGCCGAACGTCGCTTCGTCGACCACAGCCGTGGATCGCCGCGGTCGGTATCGGTGTCGGGATTGCCGGACAGGTACTTGCGTGGGAAGCCGGGCCATTGCTTGTCCTGCCGGTCTGTCTGGTGGTGCTTGGACAGACACTGCTGGATGGCTCAAACGACCGGTCGGCACTGGTCAGGAACGCGCCGGTCCTTGCCGGCGTTAGCCTCGGCGCGATACTCGCCTGGAGTGTTCATACTGTCACCGGCTGGCAGACTGCGCTCGTCGCTAGCACGCCAGCACTGCTGACGCTGGGCACTGTCGTCGTCATCGCGACAGCAGAAGCGGCCAGGCGATTCGGTGGCATTGCCAGACAACTGGCTGTGGTCGATCTCGGGCTTGGCATCGTCACCATCCTCGTCTTTCGTTTCGGCTTCACAGAACAGTGGGCCACGTTCGACAGGCGGCTCGATACGCTGTTTCGGTCCGACGCGATCGCCGAGACGTACGGACTGTTCAGCGCAGACGCCTTCGGCTTCCTGTTCCTGCTCGGCCTGACACTGTTCCTGGCACTCCCGGCGATGGTGTGGGGCATCGACCTCGCTCGGAACGACCGGAGCGGCTGGCTCGTCGCCAGTAGCTATGCCTGGGTGCTGTTCGCTCTCGCCGTGATTCAGGTCCGTTTCGTCGGCGAACTGGCCCCGTTTCTCGCACTGTTCGCCGGCCTCGCGTTCGTCTGGGCCGCCTCGTGGGTCGATCTCGCCCGACCGGTGCTGACGACTGGCGACAGCGACCTACGGGACGTACTCGTTCCCGACACCCGGGCAGTTGCGTCGCTGGTCGTACTGTTCCTGTTGTTCGGGGTCCTCGGAATGGTGCAGGTGCCGGTGAAGACGAGTCAGGTGCTCGTCGAGGACGGGACATACGACGCGGCGACTGCAATCGAGGCAGACGCCGCCGATCGCGGGCTCGAATACCCCGAAAACTACGTCCTCAGCCGCTGGGGACAGAACCGCGTGTACAACTACTTCGTCAACGGTGAGTCACGGAGCTACGGCTACGCCCGCCAGAATTACGGTCCGTTTGTCGCAGCAACGGACCCTGATGAGGCCCACAATCGGATTTCCGGTCGAGTCGGATACGTCGTAACGACAGAGATGGAACTAGAGGAACCGAGCACGATGTACGCTCGACTACACCAGCACTTCGGAAGCCAGAACGGAGATGTGGACGGACTGGCCCGCTACCGGCCGCTCTTCACGAGCGAAGACGGGAGCCACAAGGCGTTCGCGGTCGTTCCCGGTGGAGAGATCCGGGGGACTGCAGCCCCGAATTCGACCGTCTCGGTCGTAACGACAGTCGCTGTCTCGGACAGAGAGGTCGACTACGAGCGCCAGACGACAGCCGACCGCAACGGTGAGTTCACTGTTACCGTCGCAAACCCCGGGACGTACACCGTGACGACCGATAGCGGAAGTGAAACGACTGTCGAAGTCACAGAACGGACAGTGTACGACGGCGGCAACGTCACTATCGAGTGATTTTCGGAGACAGACACGCTGTGGTTCTGAAGCGAAAGGACCATTGTACCCACCGAAAGAACAGAGAGTGTGCGCGTCTGGGTTCGTGCCGGCATCGTACTTGTGCTGTGTCTGATGCTCGGTGGACTGTTCGTCCACGCGGCAGTTACAGAAGAGCAGCGGTCCCCGTATCCAGATGCTGCGGACCTTTCGACCGGGTACGAGTCGTACGTCGGACAGCACCTCATGGTGTTTGGAACGGTGACAGAGACCGGCGATGGCGGAATGGCAATCAGGGCCGAAAGCGACGGGACGGCAATAACGCTCAGGGTCACTGGGACGGAAGCGGCCGTCGAACCCGGTGGCGTCGTTCAGGTGTACGGAACGCTTGAATCGAATCAGACGATAGCGGCCGAGCGCGTCGAAGTCGTCAACAGCAGTCGGTGGGCGGAGTTCTACAAGTACGGTGCCTCGGCTGTCGGCGCACTCGGATTCCTGCTCCTGTTCTTCCGGTATTGGCGAATTGACCGAGAGACGTGGACGATGGAGGCACGCAATGGCTGACCTGCTGACTCACCTGCTCGTACCATACATCCTTTTGACGGTCGCGAGTTGGCGCATCGACTGGCTCAATCAGCATTGGGTCGTCGTTGGGATGGGCGGTGCGGCGATTCCCGATCTGGTGAAAGTCGGGATCGTGGTGGACGGGAGCACTGTCGAAGCGTTTCTGGGCATGCCGTTCACTTATGCGCCCCTCTCCACACTCGGCGGAGTCCTGCTACTGGCCGGTGTCATCACCGTCGCATTCGAGAGACGCCACTGGCGGCGCGTGTTCGGACTCGTGACGTTCGGCGGCCTCACGTCGCTGCTGCTCGATGGGATGCGGGTGTACGCCGACGGGCGAGCGAGCGCCTGGCTGTATCCGTTCACGAACTGGCGGCCGCCGACGCCGAGCCTGTACGTGTCTTCGGACCCGACCGTGCTCGTTGTGACGCTACTCGCTGCCGGCACGGTAGCCGTCGTCGACAGGCGAATACAGGCAGGTTACTGACCGCGCTACCAGGTCAATCCTTCGTAGGTGATGCCGTCGCGCCGCTCGATGATGCGTCGACCGTCAACGACGACGGAGTCTGCCATTTCGTCGAACGCAGCGTCGAGCGCTGCGAACTCGTCCCAGTCAGTGACGACAACAGCGCCTGATGCCCCCGCGAGAGCGGTTGCGGCCGAGTCGGCGTACTCGATGTCGGGATAGCGTTCGCGCATATTCTCGGTGGCAACGGGGTCGTAGGCGACGATTTCCGCGCCACGTTCTTTGAGTCCCTCGATGACCGGAACCGCGCGCGTGTTCCGGATATCGTCCGTTCCGGGTTTGAACGCCAGGCCGAGAACGGCGATGCGTTTGCCGGACACGTCGACGTGGTCGTCAAGTAGGGAGAGGAGGCGCTTGGGCTGGTCGTCGTTCAGTTCTACGGCCGCAGAAAGAACAGCAGGGTCGTAGCCCTGTTCCCGTGCCGCGGCGATGATGGCATCCGTGTCCTTCGGGAAGCAACTGCCGCCCCATCCCACCCCGCTCCGGAGGAACTGTTCGCCGATGCGGTCGTCGAGTCCGATGGCATCGGCCACCTCGTAGGCGTCGACGCCGAACTCCTTGCAGATGTTCCCGATGTCGTTGATGAGGCTGACTTTCGTCGCCAGAAACGTGTTGTTGGCGTACTTTATCATCTCGGCCTCGGCGATACCGGTTTCGACGACCGGCACATCATCGTCAGCGGCCTCGCGAAGCGGTTCGTACAGTTCGTTGAGAAGCGCCGTCGCACGGTCGTCGTCCGTCCCGAAGACGAGTTTGTCGGGGTTCAGGAAATCCGCCACGGCCGTCCCCTCGCGCTGGAACTCGGGATTGGACGCGACGAGGAAGTCCGTCCCGCGTTCGAGACCGGCGTCGGCGATACGGGGGGCGAGCCGGTCCTCGGTCGTGTTTGGGACGACAGTCGACTTCGTGACGACGAGGTGTGGATCCGTTGCCGCGTTCTCGGCACCGGCCAGCGCCTCGCCGACGGATGCCGCACCGGCTTCCATGAACTGGAGGTCGATGCTCCCGTCGTCGTTCGAGGGCGTCGGGAGCGCCAGCATCGTCAGTTCAGTATCGAGGATCTCGTCGTAGTCGGTACTTGCCCGAAGTCGACCGCCGCCGTGTTCGGCGACGAGTTCGTCGAGGCCAGGTTCGTGTATCGGCGACCGGCCGTCGTTGACCGTGTCGACGATGTCCTCGTCGATGTCTATCGTTACCACTTCGTGTCCGAGATCCGCAAGACACGCCGCGACCGTCGTCCCGACGTATCCGCTCCCGACAATACTGACGTTCATCGGGCGGCAGTAGTCGAGGGGCGGATATTATAATTCGGATCTTATAATTCGACAAGAGTTTTATCGGACGGCCAACGAATTGAGATATATGAAAGCTGTCGTACTCGCCGCTGGTGAGGGGACCCGTCTCCGCCCGCTGACCGAAGACAAGCCGAAGGGAATGGTAGAGGTCGCGGGGAAACCGATTCTGACCCACTGCTTCGAGCAGTTGATCGAACTAGGCGCTGACGAACTGCTGGTAGTTGTCGGCTACAAGAAGCAGGCCATCATTAATCACTACGAGGACGAGTTCGAAGGCGTCCCGATCACCTACACCCACCAGCGCGAACAGAACGGCCTCGCACACGCGCTTCTGACCGTCGAGGAGCACGTCGACGACGACTTCATGCTGATGCTCGGCGACAACATCTTCGAAGCGAACCTCCGAGATGTCGTCAACCGGCAGGCGGAGGAACGTGCCGACGCCGCTTTCCTCGTTGAGGAAGTCCCATGGGATGAGGCCGGGCGGTACGGTGTCTGTGACACCAACAAGTACGGCGAGATCACCGAAGTCGTCGAGAAACCGGAGGACCCGCCGTCGAACCTAGTGATGACCGGGTTCTATACGTTCACGCCGGCCATCTTCCACGCCTGCCATCTGGTACAGCCCTCCAACCGCGGCGAGTACGAGATCAGTGACGCGATTGACCTCCTGTTGCACTCCGGGCGGACGATCGACGCGATCCGCATGGACGGCTGGCGGAACGATATCGGCTATCCAGCGGACCGCGACCAGGCCGAGAAACGGCTGCAGGGCGAGATTGACCCGGAAATGGCTGCCGAGAACATCGCTGCAAGCGAGTGAGAGGCCAACACAGGATAGCCTGGTCAGTAACCAGTTGAGATCGACATTGTGATAGCCCATACGACTGCGCTGGCACGTTCGTCGTGGGTGCGTCAGTACGCAAACAGCTCTCGTGCAATACTGTCTCTCAGTAGCACACCGTCTATTCAGGGCGGTTTGATTACAGGAACTTCAGTATTTGAGTCCCGGGACGCAGGACTTATCCCGGAACTCGGCAATCACACTGATAATGGATAGTGGCTGGCGGTACCGGGTCGCAAGTGTAGCCGGCGTCGTCGTGCTGACAGCGGCCGCCGTCGCACTTGTTAACAACGCTACCATCCAGTCGATAGCGACAACCATCCCGGTGTTCAATCGGCTACCGACTGACCCCCCAACTGGGTCGGAGTTCACGTTTGAACTGTTGGTCACAATCGCAGTCGTCGTTAGTGTGTTCCTCCCACTGTACAAACCCCGCCCGCGAAGAATTCTCGACGCTATAGCACTGGCCCAGAAGCGGGTGCTCGTAGCAGTTCTTGTTCTGGCGACAATCGGCTACTTCGACTACACGTACCGATTGCCGCGCTTGACGGTCGTGTTAGTAACTCCCTTATTACTGGTCGCACTGCCCGCATGGTTCGTGTGGATTCGCAAGCGGCCGTCGTCAAACGGCGAACGAACCATCGTCGTTGGGGACGACCTCAAGGTGATAGAAGAAGTGGCAAGTGAAGTCGACGGGACGCTTCTGGGCTATCTCTGTCCAACGAGTGTCATTACGACAGTCGAACGGACCGAAGCCATCGCTGACGGCGGAACTAACACCAGTGGGTTGGAACGGCTAGGTGGCCTCTCGCGAATCGAGGACGTACTCGTCGAGTATGATATCGATACTGTTGTGCTGGCGTTTGAACATGCCGACCGGGCGGAGTTCTTCGGCGCTCTCGACGCCTGTTACGAGTACGGTGTCAACGCGAAAGTCCATCGCGACCATACAGACTCTGTGTTGACCGCCAGCGGTGGCGTCGGAACCCTGATCGACGTGGAGATCGAGCCATGGGACATACAGGACTATATTCTCAAGCGCGCGTTCGATATCGCGTTTGCATCGGCTGGGCTGGTCGCGCTATCGCCCGTGATTATTGGCATTATACTTGGGATAAAAGCAGAAGACGGTGGCTCAATACTGTACCAGCAAGACCGAACAGCAGTTTTCGGAGAAACCTTCTCCATCTACAAGTTCCGGTCGATGATCGAGAACGCCGAAGACGAGACCGGCGTGAAAATCAGTGACGAGGATGCGGGTGGGATCGATCCACGCGTGACATCGGTTGGCCGAGTGCTGCGACAGACGCACTTGGATGAGATCCCACAGCTCTGGTCGATACTACGGGGAGATATGAGCGTCGTCGGCCCACGGCCAGAACGGCCGGAACTGGACTCGGATATCCAGAGCGGTGTCGTTGACTGGCAGAAACGATGGTTCGTCAAGCCAGGCCTGACCGGGCCTGCCCAGGTTAATCATGTGACTGGAAAAGAGCCGAGCGAAAAGCTACGATACGACCTCGAATACGTGCGTGACCAGTCGTTTAGCTATGATATGAAGCTTGTTTCAAGGCAGGTCTGGAGCGTTCTTATTGACCTCGTGATGGCATACAGAAATCGGTGAGAACTAGCAGGCCATTGTACGACCCACTTGCTCCAGTATCGGCCGGAGTACACCGTTCGTAGTGAACTCACGTATCTCCGAAAAACGCTCCAGCAGAGGGTATCGCGGCACAAACCCTGGGAAGCATACGAGTTATACACTCTATGCACGGTGCTGTCACATCTTAAGTTGCGCGACCCTAGAGAAATTCTGCCCCCACCTCTGTAGCCTGCTCTGGAAAAGCGAGCCGCTCCGGTTCAACAACAGCTAAATTAGTGGCAACCCCGATCCGGTAGAGCTCTCAGAGAGCCGCAAATAGCCAGCTACGCGCTGCTCACTCGACTGTCACGCTTTTCGCCAGATTCCGCGGCTTGTCAATGTTCCGCCCCAGCAACGCAGCCGTGTGATACGACACCAGTTGCAGATGCGTGTTCGCCAGCACTGCAGCGGCTCGCGGATGGGTCTCCGGAATCTGGAGCACATGGTCGGCGTACCGTTCAACGTCGCTCTGTCCGTCCGTAATCGCGACCACCGGCGCGTCCCTTGCTTCGACCTCTTTGACGTTCCCGATCGTCTTGCGGGTGCGCTCGTCGTCACCAGTCACGATAGCGAACACGGGCGTGTTCTCGGTCACCAGCGCCAACGGGCCGTGTTTCAGCTCACCCGCAGCGAAGCCCTCGGCGTGCTTGTACGTAATCTCCTTCATTTTCAGCGCGCCTTCGAGCGCCACGGGATTCTGATACCCGCGGCCGATGAAGAAGTAGGCGTTGGCGTCTTGATACAACTCAGCGACCTCCTGAGCGGCAGATTCGTCGAGAACCTCCTGAACGTGGCCGGGGAGGTCGCGGAGCGCGCTGATGACCTGCCGGGCGTCGCCGGTTGTGGACGTTCCGAGCGCGAGCAGGTTCAGCGCGGCCAGTTGTGAGGCGAAAGTCTTGGTCGCGGCGACGCCGATCTCCGGCCCAGCACGGATGTACAGCGCGTGATCGCACTCGCGGGCCGCGGTAGAGCCGACGACGTTGGTCACGGCCAGCGTGCGCGCGCCACGGCGGCGGGCCGCCCGAAGTGCCGATAGCGTGTCCGCGGTCTCGCCGCTCTGTGTGACGCCGACGACGAGCGCGTCACCGATGGGTGGCGTGGCAGTGGCGTACTCGCTTGCGAGGAACGCCTGGGCGGGGATACCGGCTTCGCGGAACAGTTGCGCGCCGTGCAGGGCGGCGTGGTAGGAGGTCCCGCAGGCGACGAACTGGACGCCGGTCGGGGAGAGATCTCCGAGGTCGCCGATGTCGACCGTCCCGGCGAGTTCGTCGACGCGGCCGCGGAGACACTGCCGGAGCGCGCGCGGCTGTTCGTGAATCTCCTTGAGCATGAAGTGGTCGTAGCCGCTCTTGCCGGTCTCCTCGGGGTCCCACTGGATAGTGTCGATGTCTTTCTCGACGACATTGCCGTCGATGTCAGTCACAGTCCACCCATCACCGTTGAGTCGGGCGAACTCGCCGTCAGCGAGATAGACGACCTTGTCGGTGAAGTCCCGGAAGGCAGGTACGTCACTGGCCAGATACGTCGCATCGTCGTCAATGCCTAACACGAGCGGCGAGTCGTTCCGCGCGGCGAACACCGAGTCACAGCCGGCGATGACGACGGCGACGGCGTAGCTGCCTTCAAGTCGGCTGACCGTCTCTCTGACAGCGTCTTCGGGGTCGGCTCCGGCGTCCAGCGCGTCCTCGATGAGATGGGGGACGACCTCCGTATCGGTGTCAGATGTGAAGGTGTGGCCGGCGCTCACGAGTTCGTCTCTCAGGGACTGGTAGTTCTCGATGATACCGTTGTGGACGACTGCGACCTCACCGGTGCAATCCTGATGGGGGTGGGCGTTCTCGTCGGTCGGCGGGCCGTGCGTGCTCCAGCGAGTGTGGCCAATGCCGACCGAGCCCGAGAGCGTCCGTTCCGACAGCGCGTCGCGCAAGTCGGCGATTTTGCCGGAGTGTTTGCACAGGTCGATGTGGCTGTTCGCCAGTGCGACGCCAGCGGAGTCGTACCCGCGGTACTCCAGTTTCGAAAGGCCGTGGACGAGCGTATCGAGCGTCTCGTCGCCGCGGCCGACACAGCCGATGATACCACACATCAGCGGACCACCTCCGCGCCCTCGCGGACGGTTCCATCGACTGTCACGCCAGTGGCGAGCCGAGCGTTGGGGCCCACGAGCGATCCGGAGACGAAGCTCACGTCACCGAGTGCAACAGCACGGTCGGCGATAACGGCACCGAGCCGCTGTTCTTCGAACACTTCCGTGCCGACCTGGACATCGGCCGGGCCGCCGGGGACGACCGTATTGACGCCCAGGTTCACGTCCTGACCGGTGACAGTATCGACGAGGGTCGAACTCGGGTCGACACGCGTATCGGCGTCGAGGACGGTGTGCTGGACGACGCTGTTGGCCCCGATAGTGGTGTTACGGCCAAGCGCGACGTTCGGACCGATGACAGCGTCCGGTCCGACCTCGCAGTCCGGGCCAATGACGACCGGCGACTGGAGGGTCGCCTCGTCGTGAACGCGTGCGGAGTTGTCGACCCATACCTGCTCGTCGCGGGCCGATTCGACGACCCGACCCCGCGCCAGTACCTCGCGCGCGACGGTCAACAGGTCCCACGGGTATGTCGCGTCGACCCACATGCCGTCGACCTCGACTGCCTGAATGCGGTCAGATTCGAGCAGGAGTTCGATAGTGTCGGTCAATGCCAGCTCGCCGGCGTGCCGCGTCGTTTCGTCGATAGCCTCGAAGATGTCGCCGTCGAAGGCGTACACGCCGCCGTTGATGAGCCTGAACTCGTCGTGTTGGGGCTTTTCGACGATGTCGACAATATCGCCGTCCTGTACCTCGACGGCACCGTACCGACTGGTGTCCTGTCGTTCGATGACAGCGATGCTTGTGTGCCCAGTCTCCGCGTAGGAGGTATCTACCGACTCGATAGTGGCCGCGTCGACGAGACGATCACCGTTCATCACCAGAACCGGGCCGTCGACGACGCTCCGCGCCTGGAGGAGCGCGTGCCCGCTACCGAGCTGTTTCGTCTGGCTCACGTAGGAAATAGGAGTGCCACGGTACGTCGGCCCGAAGTGGTCCTGAACGCGGTCGCGCTTGTAGCCGACGACGGCGACCAGCTTCTCGATGCCTGCCTCGACTAGTGCGTCGAAGACGTGTTCGAGGATCGGACGGTTCGCGGCCGGAAGCATTGGTTTTGGCCGGTTTCGCGTCAACGGCCGGAGGCGAGTCCCTTCACCCGCAGCGAGGACCACAGCCGTATCGATGTGCATACCTGTTGCAGACGGAGGAGGGGCTTCAATATGGCGGCCTTACCGAGATTGGTCGGCGTCTACTCGCCACGCATGTCCAGTTTGTGGCGTCGAAACCGAACGGGAGGGAGCGTCCGAGACAGTCGGTCCTCGCGATGCTTCACTGGTTCCGGGTACGGACTACTGCTCGCCCATCCGCTCGCCGGCGACCCGACGGCCCTTCGTCGTCAGATTCACTTCCGTCCGCTCCCGGAGCACGCTTATCACGTCGAGTTCGATCAGTCGGTCGAAGATTTCCTCGGTTTTCTCAACGTCAATGCCGACGAAGTTGGGAATGTCGAACGGCGACACGCCGGAGTGCAGCGCCATGATTACCCGCTTCTCAGTCGAGCTCAGGTCCAGATCGGCCTGGTTCTGTTCGGCGCTCTCTTCGAGCATCGTCCGGAGGACGGTTGCGTGGAACTCCTCGCCCGCGAGATGTGTTTCGACGCTGATGTCGTCCTCGCTGTGCTCGACCTGAATGACCGTCCGTTCCTCGCCGCTGACCTGCTTCTCTTCGACAGCGAGGTCACCGATGTCGGCGCGGTCGATGACAACGGCTTGCCCGTCAGCCATCGCGAGTTTCAGCGCCTCGTCGGTCACTTTGAGGCGACCCTTCGTCCACTCGGCGGACTGGACGACGCCGCCTTTCAGTGCAGGGTGTTGAACCAGCACGATTGCGCCGTCGAGACTCGCCCGGTAGAAGTCGGTCTCGAACGTCCCGTGGTCCGATGCCGACACGAGGATAACGTCCTCGCCGACGTAGAGCGCGACGTAGTCGGAGACGCCGGCGCTCTGCTGGTTCACGTCGAACCGGTCGGCGATACGGTCGATGTCGGTCAGTGAAATCTGTCGCTTGTCGTCACCCAGCAGGGCGACCCGCTCGGTGGTAAGGATAATGCGACAGTTTCGCCACTCGGCGTCGGTGAGGCGCTGGCCCTGTGAGACCGCCTGAAGGAACTGCCCCTTCGTATCGGCGATCTTCTTTTCGGTGTCGCTCATACCCCGTACCGGCCTCTCGTACACTCGTTGACCGCAGGACTCAATATAAGTTCCGTCGCCAGTGTCGAAAGTGAGAACGGCCGACTGCACTGGTGAGCCACTCACAGCGGAATCGTGCACAATTAGATAGGATATTTTTTGAGTACGGCGGTGTACTGTCAACTGATGACACGGGGTGACGAACCGGATCGGGGCCAGTCCCAGACGGGGCGAGAGACAGTCGAACCACCGGACTGGTTCGTCGAACAGGCGAACGTGACGGACCCGGCCGTCTACAACCGCTTCGAACGGGAGTGGCCCGATTGCTGGCGCGAGGCCGCCGCGTTGCTTGACTGGGAGGTTCCGTTCGAGACGGTGCTCCGTGGAACAGACGGGCCACCGTTCGAATGGTTCCCCGGTGGCCGATTAAACGCCGCATACAACTGTCTCGACCGACACCTCCCCGAGCGGAAGAACCAGCTCGCACTGGTCTGGGAGGGGCACCTCGGCGAGTCCCGCACCTACACCTACCTCGAACTGTACCGGGAAGTCAACGCCTTCGCCGCGGCGTTGCGCGAGCGCGGCGTCGGCCCGGACGACGTGGTGACGCTGTACCTGCCGATGGTGCCCGAACTCCCGGTCGCGATGCTGGCCTGTGCGCGCCTGGGTGTGCCACACAACGTCGTCTTCGCCGGGTTCTCCGCGGACGCACTGGCGACGCGAATGGAGCGAGCGACTCGGAGTACCTCATCACCTGCGATGGCTACTACCGCCGCGGTAGCGCCGTCGCACAAAAGAACAAGGCGGATAACGCGCGCATCGCCGTCGACCACGACGTGTCGGTCGTGGTGCTCGACCGGCTGGGCCGTGATGTGCACTTAGGCGACGACTACGACGACTATCACGACCTGCTGGCGGCCCACGAGGGCGAGGAAGTCGAGCCGGTTTCGCGGGCGGCGGACGACCCGCTCTTTCGCATCTACACATCGGGGACGACCGGCCAGCCGAAGGCCGTCACCCACACGACCGGCGGGTATCTCGCACACGTCGCCTGGACCGCCCGGTCGGTCCTGGATATCAAGCCCGAGGACACCTACTGGTGTTCGGCCGACATCGGCTGGATTACCGGCCACTCCTACATCGTCTACGGCCCGCTCGCGCTCGGACGACGACGATGATGTACGAGGGGACGCCGGAGCTACCCCGACAAGGACCCA
>NZ_WPCB01000036.1:0-35478 GCF_009741785.1 Haloarcula sp. CBA1122 | reverse complement strand
CACAGACAGAAGTACACGCCGATGGCGAGCACCGGCGGGACGAGGGCGAAGTACGCGAGCAGGCCCAGTGTCTCACCTGCGTCGAGCAGCCACGGCCGGCGGGCATCGGCGCGAGCGAACCCGACGGCCAGCGTCGCCACGACGAGCGCGCCGTAGGCGAGGGCGAGCGCGGTCCGCACGTCGGTCCGGAACGCCCAGCCGATAGCGGCCACGGCGTCGGGCGCGAACAGCGAGACGAGGTCCGTCGCGACGCGGCGGTACCACTCCGGGAACGCGAGCAGCGGGACTAGCATCGGCAGGCCGCCGCGGACGAGGACGGTTCCGATTCGTTGCGGAAGGGTTCGGAGGTGGTCGGCGTCGGCCAGCGCACGCAGCGCGTACAGGTCGCCCTGCCCCCAGTGGAACCACGTCACGGCGATGAAGAGGACGAACGCCGCCGCGGGCGCGAGGAACCAGGCGACGGCGTAGGTTCCGCCGACGACGCCGTAGAGCGCGAACACGCGGGCGATAGCCCGCCAGTCCGGGCGCTTGCCGCGGGTGCGTGCGACCGCGAGGTGGTCGACCGCACCGTGGGGGAGGCCGAGCAGAACGGCACTGACGACCAGCGGGGCGTACTGGAGCGCGGGCGGTATCGAGACCCCGGCGAGGAACGGAGCAACGACGGCGAGGCTGGCGATCCAGCCGGGAACCAGTGCGACCCGGTAGCGAACCGACGGCTCGACAGTACTGCGGCGGCTCATTCCCATCTGTCCCGAAGCCAGATGTAGAGCACGACTCCCTGCACGACGAACAGCGTCGTCAGGAAGAAGAACACCGCCTCCTCGATGGGCAGGTCGAGCAGGGGAATCGTGTAGCCGGTCGTGTACTGTTTCGAGAGGGTCCAGACGCCGAGTCGGATGGCGACGCTGTCGATACCGCAGAGATAGGCCGCCGGAACCAGTGTCGCGCCGCCGACGGTCCGCCACTCCTTGGCGAGGAACTGCCAGCCGAAGGCCCACTGAATGGCGAGAATCGGCCCGCTCCAGACCAGCAGCGACCCGAGGTACAGTCCCGAGTCGGAGCGCAGGAGCACGAGGCCGGACAGAACGACGACGAGCGCAGCGGCGAGTCCAACGAGCCGCGTCCGCATCGGCGTGGCTAGCTGGCGCTCAGTGTCCACCCGAAACCGGGCCACCCACAGCCCGACCATCGCGGTCTGCAAGACGAAAAAGAGGTACTCGCCGAGGGGAATCGACCAGAACCGCACCAGTACGGCGCCGTCGCCGTACCACCAGACGCCGCGTCGAATGAGCGCGCCGTCCCACGGCGTCGTGTAGACGAGCGCCAGGCCTGCGAGGATTGCTGTCCCTGTGAGGACGTCCCGGCGGCTCCCGAGGCGGTAGGTGGCTGTCAGTGCCAATCCAGCCACGACCGGCACCACGAACAGGGCGTGGAACTGGAGATACGTGAGCGTAGGCAACATTAATTCAGATACAGCCGGTGGTCAGAAACGATACCCGGTGCGTGGCTGTCATCCACGCCACGCGGGTTGCCCGTGGCCGTGGGCGTCCGTCGGCGTCTCGCCGGGGCCGCGCTCTGAGACAGCGCTCACGGTGTAGAACGTCGCTTCGGGGTCGCCGTTGCGCCGCCAGTGCCACCACGTACGGGCGAGCAACCACAGCCGGCGGCGGCGAGTGAGTTCCGGCGTCTCCGTCAGCACGTCGTAGCCACGGTCGCGGATGAGTCGGTGGTGGTCAGCGTACAGGACCGCAGCCAGCAGCACGCCGAACTGGCAGTCTTCCGGGAGGTATCGGATGCCGGCGACGCCCTCGCGGTACAGTTCGTCGGTCCGAGCCAGTTCCTCCTGCATCACGGCACGGAAGGCGTCGTCGACCTCGGCGTCGGCCAGTTGCTCCTCGGTGACGCCGTGGCGGTCGAGCGTCTCCTGTGGGAGGTACACCCGGCCATAGTCGTGGATGTCCTCGCGGACGTCCCGCAGGAAGTTCGAGAGCTGGAACGCTTCGGCCAGCGCCGTCGCGTGGGGCAGGGCCTCCGCCTTCTGTGGCGGGTCCATCACCTCCGTCATCATGTGGCCGACAGCGACGGCGGAGCCGCCCATGTACTCACGGAGGTCCTCGAACGTCTCGTAGCGGGCCTGTGCGATGTCCATCTCCATCGCGTCGATGAAGACGTTGATCGTCTCCTCGGAGATGTCGTGACGCTCGGCCAGGTCCTGAAACGCCGCCATGACCGCCTCGTGGTCGGTCTCGGCCGGGTCGACGTTCCCGAGCGCGGCCTCGCGGATTACCTCCAGTTGCTCGTGCTGGACGGTCGGGGGCGGCCCATCCGTCTGGTCGACGACCTCGTCCGCGACCCGGAAAAAGGCGTACATGACGTAGGTCGGGTGGCGGATACGCTCCGGAAGCAGACGCGTCGCGAGGTGAAACGTCCGGCCGGTCTCCTGCTGTATCGATTTGCTGGTTTGGATGTTATCGGAGTGCATTGAAAGCTATCGGGCGGTCATTCGGCGGGCGATGCGTCGCGCGCTTGTCGGCAGGCTGTCCGTAATAGTTCGGTCGATCCGTGAGTGCACCGCTGTCACGGGGGACTGTGTCCCGTCGGTTCGCCGGAGACAAACAGGACACTGGTTCCGTATCACTACATGTATATACGGTTGTTATCGGTATAAGCGGACTACCAAACTGCTTCGGGAATCGTGCCAGGAGTCCGCCGCAGGCGTAGGGATTCGCAAGCACTGGTTACCAGTTTTCGAACACTTCTTCCAGTAGCTTTCGCTCACCCGCACGGAGGTGCTGGTGGAACGTCGACGGACAGATGTCCATCGACTCGGCCAGTTGCTCGCCGGAGACGTCGCGTGGCCAGTCGAAGAAGCCGCCGAGAAACCCCTTCCGGAGCGCCGTTAGCTGGCGGTTGGTCAACCGCTCTTCGACGTTTGCGATGAACGCCTGACGGGAGACCGGCGGTTCGTCCCGTTCTCGCACGGAGAGCAGTTCCGTCTCCGGATACTGGCTGCGGACCTGCTCGACCACGCTTCGGGTCTCCATCGACGCCGGGAGCGTGACGGTGACTGTCGCCTTCCCCGGTTCGACCAGAATGTCGCCCGTCTGGGCCCCGCGGTCGGCGACGACCGAGACGACCGGCGGGTCCGAGACGGTGAATTCGAACAGCGCCGACGAGTCCGCCGTCGAGACGTGCGAGACGCCCGACACCTGGGGGTGGTCGGCGGCGACGGCACAGACCGCCGAGGGGTCGTCCGTCTCGACGAGGAAGAACATCACCGTCTCCTCACCGTCGGGGACGCTCCCACCGTACTCCATCGAGCAGCCGAGTTCGCTCGCCACGTCGATATAGAAAACCTCTGGGTCGGTGACCCGCAGTTCGAGTTCGGTGACGTTGTCGGCGGTCAGCAGCCGGCTGGTCTCGCGGGCGTCGATGGCCGCCGCGGTCGCCCGCCCGATGGTCCCCAGTACGGCCTGTTCGCGAGGGTCGAACACGTCGTCGCTGTCGGCGTAGACGGTAAGGACGCCGTACAGCGACTCGCCGGAGACGAGCGGGACTGCCGCGACCGACGCAACGTCGGAGTCGGCGAGTCGGCTGTGTTGCTCGTCGATGTCACCGGTCACAACTTGCATCTCCTCGGTGCGGGCCGCCTCCGCAACCGGGTCATCGGCGTCCAGCGGGATGGACAGCGACGTCGGGTGGTCGGCGGAGAGGGCTGTCGACGACAGCGTCTCGTCGCGGAGATCGAGTTCTGACACCCAGGCGAACTGGTAGGAGTCGACCTCGGCCAGCCGGTCACAGACGGTCTGCTGGATGGCCTCGCGCGAGTCGACGGTCAGTACGTCGCCCATCACCGCTTTCAGCAGCCCGTCGACCCGGTCAACGAGTTGCTTGAGGTTCTGGCGCTCGGCCTTGAGCTCCTCGCTGCGGCGCTCGGCTGCCAGTTCAGCGAGCTTCCGCTGGGTGATATCGATGTGTGCGACGACTGCGCTCCCGGCCTCGTCGTCGGGCAGCGGTGCGACCCGCATCAGAAACCACTGCTTCTCCTCCGGGGAGTGACACGGGTACTCCATCGTGAACAGGTCCTGCTCACCGTCGATGACCGACTCGATGCCGCCGAGTGCCTGCCCGGCGTACTCGTCGGCGTCGATGTCGGTCGTCGCGAAGTAGTTCGTCCCCTCCATCTCCCCATCCTCGTCGCCCGCGAACTCACGCCAGGCGCGGTTGGTAAACAGAATCGTCCCCTCGTCGTCGAGGACAGCGATATTGATGGGTAGCGTGTCCAACGTCGAGTGAGCGAGTGTCTCTGGTGGCTTCATTCAGTGTCCCTGGCTCCGAATAGCCGATACCCTGTGTAGTGGCGGCGGGTGAATAAACGTGTGGCCCGGAACGGGGAACTGTTGCCTGTGCGGAAAGCTCTAAGCGCTGTCAGTCGCAACTGGTTCGTATGTTCGGGTCCCGGAGTTCCCGGGGGGAGTCAGTCACCTGCATCGCGTGTGGGGAGTCCGTCCCACGGTCCGAGGCCCGCGAGTACGACAAACACGGCGACCGGTGGGACCGCCGGAACAAGACGTTCGAGCACCTCTGTAAAGCCTGTTTTGCCGACCTGTGCCAGCAGCCGCGGGACGGCCTCGAAACGACGCTTGACGCCGCCGGGGCCGGCGAGACCGACCAAGAGACCTTCCTGAGACGGTTCCGAGAACTCTCCGAGGGCGACACGCACAGGGAATGAGACGCGGAAGTCACGGCCCAGTCCCACCCCGACAGCCCTAACTACGCCCTGTTCGTACCGGGTGACATGACTACAGAGGACGCGCAAGCGGCCGCCGGGACCGCCGAGGGGCAAGGCCCCGTCGAGATCGACCCGGAGATGGCCCGCCATCTGGAGAACAAGCGCGAGGAACTGTTCGAGAAGTTCGGCATCCCCGACGAGTTCCCGCCCGAGGTACTGGAGGAGGCCAAAGAGC
The DNA here is from genome assembly GCF_009741785.1 of Haloarcula sp. CBA1122. Lineage (NCBI taxonomy): Archaea > Methanobacteriati > Methanobacteriota > Halobacteria > Halobacteriales > Haloarculaceae > Haloarcula > Haloarcula sp. CBA1122. The sequence goes on along the minus strand of NZ_WPCB01000036.1, from coordinate 30,511 downwards.
GCACGCAGGGCGTCCAGGCCGAAATCGAGGACGAGGTCGACGAACGCGAAGACCTCCGGGAGATGACGACCTGGACGACCGACCCCATCGACGCCCAGGACTTCGACGACGCCATCTCCATCGAGGAGCGCGAGGACGAGATCGTCCTCTGGGTCCACATCGCCGACGTGACCCACTACGTCAACCCCGACACGAAGATGTGGGAGCAGGCCGTCGAGCGCGGGAACACCGTCTACCTCCCGGCCTACACCGTCCACATGCTGCCGCCCGTCCTCGCCGAGACCGTCTGTTCGCTGGTCCCCAACGAGGACCGCCTGGCCCACACCGTCGAGATGCACCTCGACAAGGAGAACCTCGGCTACGAGGAGATCAACATCTACAAGTCCGTCATCCGCTCGGACGCTCGCCTGACCTACACCGAGGCCGAGCGCCTGCTGGACGAGCCGGAGACCGCAGAAGACGTGCTAGAGGACCAGAGCGTCGACCTCGCGGAGAAGACCGAGCGCGTCTGGGAACTGGCCGACCGGATGCACGAGCAGCGCAAAGAAGAGGGCTCGCTCGTCCTCAACCCCGCCCGCGACCGCGCCCACACCATCATCGAGGAGTGTATGCTGAAGGCCAACAAGGCCGTCACGCACGAGCTGATGTGGAACCGCGGCGTCGAGGCGATGTACCGCGTCCACCCACAGCCGAGCCCCGACGAGTGGGACGAGGCGCTGGTCGAGATTCAGGAGCTCGACGGCGTCTCCATCCCCGGCGACGCTTGGGACGACCCGCGAAAGGCCGTCAACGCCACGCTCGAACAGGCCCCCGGTCGCCAACTCGACAAGATTCAGTGGGCCGTGATGAAGGTCATGCCACGCGCGAAGTACATGAACGACCCCTTCGGCGGCCACCACGCCCTGAACTTCGAGATTTACGGCCACTTCACCTCGCCGATCCGCCGCCTGTCGGACCTCATCAACCACTGGATCGTCTACACCAACGACGTGCCCGAGGACCTCGTCGCGCTGTGTGACCGCGCCAGCGACCGCCAGAAGGACGCCGAGCAGTGCGAGCGCGAGTACAAGAACTTCCTGCAGGAGGTCGGTCTGGACCCGTCAGCGGTCAACAACCGCGGTATCGAAGTCGTCGAGAATCCTGATGACGATGGCGAGGATGAAGACGCTGAAGCCGATGCCGCCGACGCAGCCGTTGAAGAGTAACGGCTAGCTAAAGTATCGGGTTCTGTTGTGCATGGTTCTGCAGCTACGGCCGTCGGGAGCCAGAAAGCCCCGGCTGGGTGGGACTGAAAGGGGCCGTGCTATCGGCGAACTCCGACGACGCAAGCACGCGAAGCGCGCGCAGCGAGGCGCAGGAGCCGATAGCGCGGGGGCTTTCTGGCTGTTCAAATATCACCACAAAGCCGTAGCAGCACCAAACAACCATCCCAGAGAGTCGCACATAGCAACAGCAAGACCTTTTCACAGTCGGTACGGCACTGCCCGTATGTGCCCTCCAGCACCCGCAATCGTCACCGAGGGGTTGACGAAGCGCTACAGTGGGGTCTCGGCGATAGCGGACCTCGACCTCACGGTCCCGCGTGGGAGCGTCTTCGGCTTCCTCGGCCCCAACGGCGCGGGTAAGACCTCGACGATTCGCATCCTGACGACGTTGACGAACCCGACAAGCGGCACCGCTCGGGTCGCCGGTGAGTCGGTCGCCGACCGCGCAGCGGTGGTCGAACACATCGGCTTCCTCCCCGAAGAACCGCCGCTGTACGACGAACTCACCGGCCGGGAGCAACTGGAGTACGTCGCCGGCCTGCGCGGCCACGAGGACTGGGACCGCGTGGAGTCGCTGCTCGACCGGTTCGACCTCGACGGGGACGCCGACCGGCGCGTCGAGACGTACTCGAAGGGGATGAAACAGAAACTCGGGCTGGTCCAGGCGCTGTTGCACGAGCCGGAGGTCCTCTTTCTGGACGAACCGACCTCGGGGCTGGACCCGCGGGCAGCCCGGACAGTGCGTGACACCATCAGCGAAGTCGCGGCCGCTGACACGACGGTCTTTCTCTCGACGCACATCCTGCCCGTCGTCGAGGAGCTGGCCGACACCGTCGGCGTCCTGTACGACGGCGACCTCGTCGCGGAGGGGTCTCCCAATGAACTGACCGACAGCGTCGAGTCCGGGAGCACGCTCGAAGACGTGTTCCTCGACGTGACCAGCGAGCACCCGGGAGAGCGATGAGACGGCCGAGCGGACGACGGACACGACTGATCGCGCGGACGGAACTGCGGCGTACCTGGCGCAAGCTCAAGGGGACAACACGCGGCGCACTCATATTCCTCGGCGGCGGGCTGGGCATCAGCATATACAGTCTCGCTATCGGCGCAGGGGCGTTCTTTTTCGGCGGTGCCCTGGCCGACAGCGACCCCCACACGGTCAGGCTTGCGACGACGGCGGGTATCGTCGGACTGCTCGGACTCGTCGGCTTCTTCACGCTCCAGCACACGGTGAAATCGGCCGGCGAGCCCGACGCCGCCGACGGCCTGCTGACGACGGTCCCCTACGAGGACGCGGCGGCCGGGCTGCTCGCCGCCGAGGCCGGTCGCGTGTCGCTCGCGCTCGCCATCCCGATTGTGGCGCTGGTAGGCGGGCTTGCAGCCGGTGATGCGGGCGTGCTCGTCGCTCTCGTGGCGCTCGTCGGATCGGTCGCGGTCGCCCTGCTGGGGACGGTTCTCGGCTTCGGCCTGGGGCTGGTGACAAAACTGGTGGCGAACCGCTCGGCCTTCGTCGCCAGTCACCGCGCGAGCGTCGGGGCTGCCGTCTCGCTCATCCTGCCACTTGGCTGGGTCGCGATGACGGCCGTTCCGACGGTACAGCTTCGCGTGCTCCAACTGGCGACCCAGTCACCGCTCTCGTGGCCTGCCGACGTAGTCCTGCTCGTGCTGGGGACCGGCGGCAATTCGGTCGCTGCCGTCGTCGCCACAGCGGGGATTTTCGGCGCGCTCCCGGTCGGCGCAGTCGCGTGTCTGTGGCTGGCCGGGCGGGCCTGGTATGCCGATCCGGTCCAGCTCGACCACGAGTTCGACGCCGACGAGCGAACGCTCTCGGACCGTCTGCTGGCGGGGCGGGTCCCAACCGCGACCCGCGTAGTCGCACAGAAGTCGTGGCTCAGAGCCAAGCGAGCCCCCGTCACCGTCCAGTTTGCGGTCATGCCGTTCTTCTTCTTGGTGTATCACCTCCAGATAGTCATTCTGGAGCGGGTAGTGCCGCCGACGCTCCCGCTCAGCGCCGGCCTCGCCAGCGCGGCGGCGTTCGGGGCCGCGTTTTCGCTCAATCCGCTCGGCGGCGAGGAAGGGGTACTGCCGCTGACGCTGACCGCTAACGTCTCCGGCCGAGCCTTCGTCGCCGGGCTCGTCCTTGCGGGCGCGCTCCCCGGCGTCGTGGTGACGACGCTACTGGTCGTCGGCCTCGGTATCGCGGCCGGGACACCGCCAGTCACGCTCGCCGTCGGACTCTCACTCGCACTCGTGGCAACCCTCGCCGCGCCGGCCATCGCCGTCGGCACCGGCGTCGTGTTCCCGAAGTTCGAATCCTCGTCGGTGCAGGGCCGCGAAGTGGTGGTCCCGAGCGGCTGGGCGTTCGGACTGTACTTCCTCGTTCTCGGCGTGGCCGTCGCGCCGGGGAGTCTGGCGTACCTGCTCGCCGTCCGAGACCTGTTCGCGCTACCGGTCGATGACGCGCTCCTTCTCGGTGGGGGGCTGGTAGCGAGCGCCGCAATCGCCGTCGCTGGCGCTGTCGCCGGCTTCCTCTATGCCGCCAACCGCGTCGCGACCTACCGACTCGACTAGCAGATGGGCTTCGGGTCCAGTCCCATCGCCTCCAGCGTTTCCGCGTAGTCGTCGTACGCCGCTTCGATGGCTTCGGTCGCGGCCGCGGCTGCCGTCTCGCGCCCGGATTCCGAGAGGTGTCCGAGAGCGGCCTCCCCGTCGTCGAGTGCCGACGCCTCCCCTCGAATCTCGCGGAACGTATCGGCCCGCTGCTCGTCCGCCTCGTTGATGAAGAAACTCACTACCTGCAGGTAGAACCGGTCGGCGAGCAGCGGCGCAGCGACGAGGCCGGCCCCGACGCGCCGCGCAGTCCCACTGACGGTTTCGAGGTGGTCGATGAACCCATCGGGGTCACCGGCGTCCGCGTCAATGCGGTCCGCCCGCTCGGCCGCAGCCTCGGCGGCTGCCCCGAACTGCGTCGCCACGTCGCTGTCAGACTCGTCGGCCCATCGACCGAGGATATCCGCAAGCCCCGACTCGCGGGTCGACGCTGCCGTGAGTACCGCCTCAGTCTCCAGCGTCGCATCCGTCGCGGCGATGAGAACCTTGTCCGAGCCCAGTCTGTCTCGCTCCGTCTCGGTTCGGTCGCGAACGGCATCGATAGTGGCTCCGGCGTCCATACGCCTGCTGGGAACGGCAGGGGCTTGAAATCCCCGCCCGATTTATCCGCCGGGCAACGCTACAGTCGGTATGGCCGATGACTACCCTGACCCGCCGACGGACCCGCCGTCACTATCGGCAGCGGCGTTGCAGGCGGAACTGGACGCCGGCAAGTCGCTCCGGTTGCTCGACGTTCGCGACCGCGACGAGTACGAGCAGTGGCGGATTCGCGGCGAATCGGTGACAGCGACACAGCTCCCATTTACGAAGTTCCTTCAGGCGAAGGTGACCGGCGAAGTGGACGACATCGTCGGCGACGTGGCCGGCACCGGCCCGATAACGGTCGTCTGTGGCCGCGGCGAGGCCAGCGCCTTCGTCGCCGGCCTGCTGACCGAACACGGCATCGAGGCACAGAACCTCAGCGACGGCATGGAGGGGTGGGCGCGGCTCTACGAGGCCCGCGAGATCACCTGCGACGCCGCAACCGTCCTCCAGTACCGCCGGCCGTCGTCCGGCTGTCTCGGCTACATGGTCGTCAGCGATGGCTCGGCCGCTGTCGTCGACCCGCTCCGAGCGTTCACCGACCGGTACGTCGCCGACGCCGCCGACCACGACGCCTCGCTCACCCACGCTATCGACACGCACGTCCACGCCGACCACGTCAGCGGCGTCCGTCGTCTCGCCGCAGAGACCGGTGCCGAGCCGATCCTTTCCGAACGAGCGGTCGCCCGCGGTGTCGACGACGTGACCGCACTGGCCGCCGACGAAACGCTACGCGTCGGCTCGGCCACACTGGAGCCTCGTCCCCTACCCGGGCATACGACCGGCATGACCGGCTTCACCGTCGGCGACGTGCTCCTAGCCGGCGACAGCGTCTTCCTCGACAGCGTCGCCCGCCCAGACCTGGAAGCTGGCGCTGACGGAGCGAGGGATCTGGCCCGCGACCTCCACCGAACGCTGACCGAGCGACTCGCAACGCTACCCGGCGAAACAGTCGTCGCTCCGGGCCACTACAGCGAGTCGACAACGCCGGCTGACGACGGTACATTCACCGCTACGCTGGGCACTCTCCGCGACCGGCTCCCGGGGTTCGCGATGGACCGCGAGGCGTTCGTGGAGTACGCCTGTGACGATATCCCGCCGCGCCCCGCCAACTTCGAGCGGATTATCGCCATCAATCTCGGAACGGAGACGGCCGACGACGACACCGCGTTCGAACTCGAACTCGGTCCGAACAACTGCGCGGCCGCGCCGTCGGACGCGGTGTGACACCGCCACGACACAACAGCGGCTACAACGGGAGTCGCTTGCGAATCTGGTCCAGAATCGATTCGTCTTCGTCGGGCAACGACTCCCCCACCACGCCCTCGCCCGGGAGAATGACGGTTCGCTCGCCGTTGTCCTCGACCTCGATGAGGTCGTCCGCCTTGAGAGCCGCGAGCGCGTCCTCTATGCGGTCGATATTCTCCTCCGTCCGCGACCGAAGCTCGAAGACGGTCATCCCCTCATCACGGCGGTCAGCGAGCGCATCGAGCACCGCAACCTCTGTGTCGTCCCGGTCGCGATACTCCGGCTTCGCTCTCATATGTCCCTCTAAAACCGGCTGGGTCTAATCTTTGTCCCTCGGAATTCTGATATGCACACCTTGTGCAGCGAAGTGTACAACAACGGTGTCGAAGACAGGGCTTGCCGTTTCGCTCGTCCGTTCGTCTTAGATTCTGTAACCGGCTCTGTCTGACGGTCGTCGACAGAAAATAAATCTGACTGACTCCGGGGCAGTGCGGTCGTCGCCGACAACCACTCCGTAGCTCATAATATTGAAATGACTGTCCCTCTACTTCCACTTTTCATGGTAGCCAGGACCTTTCTCGACGGTCCCAGCATATTTTCCGGCATACACCACCATCGACCAATCACCAGTAGAATACTTCCACGCCCAGACGTACTTGATGTACCGCGTCTCAAACACTTCACCGTCTTCCGTGACAAAGGTTATGTTGACTGTATCAGGGATGTACGTGTGGTCTTCTTCGTCAAATCCCCTTGTGTTGTCATTGTAATTAGCCACAAGGGCATAATAATTCAAGATCGGGTCACGCCGGTCGGTTACGGTTTTAGTCCGGTTCGTGGTATCCCGCATTTCAACAGTCATATGATAAGTGCCGTTCTCAGGGAAGGTTTTGGTTTCTTCAAGCGCGCCGCTTCTATTAGTTATACGATACATTCGGTGCATATCCTCATCGAACTCTGCAAACTTCTCTGTCTTCGTTAGCTCTTGCCTATCGGATTCGGTTTCTATTGACTCAGGCTTTGAGGGTTCAGTAGCTTTGGCCGTTGGTTCGGACGTTAGCGTTTCAGTAGCCTCGGGTGTTGGATCAGGCGTGGCTTCTGGCGTCTGGGTTGGTACAGTTGTCTGTTCGGTTGGCCCACTCCCCCCCACGAAGCCGGAACATCCGGCAGACATAATCAGGAGAGCCATGGCGGCAACACTATATGGAGCGTTAGTTTTTATCATATGTCTTGAATCTCGTTGTTGGGATCTGTATCCCTGTTATCTTCCTCAACGGGCAGAAGGATCGGGATTTCAGTCGAGGTCGGCATTAGTTTTGGTGCCGAACTAACTGCTGACCCGGCATCGCCAAATGTCGTTGATGAGGCACACACGGTCCCACCGCCAGAGGCGAAAATCGAAATATCACGAATAGGGGCGGCGAAGACAACCACGAAAACTAATGGAGTCAAGCCGCTGGCAAGTTCATTACCAGACTGGATATCGGACAGCCATGGGTATTTGTCTGCATAAACATGCCCGTCCCTCCATATGGAAGTCGGCGCAGCGACTGGAAGCAGGAGAGCGCCTGCAACTGTCACTAACACAAAAGTGGTTATCTCTCCGAGCTTGTACTTTCGGTCCATCTTATCTTGAAATCAGCCGCTATTTCTTATAAATCCTCCGTTGAAAAAAACGAGATTGGAACATCCTACCAGAAACTCCAGCCACTGTCATCATCGTCGTCATCACTACTATCGTCACTGCTGTCATCATCGCTTCCACCACCCAACCAACCACCGCCCTCATCATCACCATCATCGTCGCTCCCACTGCTGAACCAACCACTGCCATCGTCATCATCACCATCGCTACTGGAACTACTGTCATCGTCATTACTTCCGCTATCGTCATCATCGTAGCTCCAGTCATAGCCACCGTCATCATCGTCATCACTACTGGAATCTCCACCTAGATCGTTTGGCACACTAGAGCCTGGGCGAGTACTACTGTCGGAATTAGAATTACTGGCAGTGCTATCGGTGCTACAGTAACTGCATTCATCATTATTACTACCGTTACTACCGCCATCATCGTCATCATCAGAGGCTGAGCGTTTCCTCTCTTCCGCCTCATCCGTTAGCTCATCAACGGTCTCCTTGCTGAACACTCCGCCATAACCGTCTTCAGAGAGCGAATTCAGTTCATCTTCGTCTGCTATCTTAGTGAGTTCATTGTCAACGTACACATGCAGGCCGTCCCGTCCGTCAGTATCGACGATGGTATCGCCAATAGTCATGGCAGCACTCGTACAGCCCTGGTTCTGACCGTCCACGTAGTAGTTCCCGCTGTTTGCTCCACAGCTGCTCCCACCACCACCGCCACCACCGTTGGCGGACGAGTCGACGACCTGAACTGTTTGATTGGAGGTCCCACGCCGTCCAGCGGCGTCGTAGGCGACCGCGCGGACGGACACAGAGCCGGAGTCGTTGAACGTGTGCGTAATGGTCGCGGTCCCGTTCTCACCGGCGAGTCGTGTCTGGTTCTGGGCGGTGCCGTTGACGACCCACGCGAGCGTTCGGAGGTCGGCATCACCGGCAGTCGCGTTTGCAGTCAGATTCCGCTGGAGGCCAACGGGAACCGCGGGCGGGGCCGACATCGAGACTGACGGCCCACCAGCGGCCACCACGTCGACGTGGAGCGTGTCCGAGCGCGACGCTCCGTCGTCATCAGTAACCGTGACAGTGACGTTGTACTGGCCGATCTCGGCCGGCGAGAACGTCGTCTGAACGCAGGTCTGGCAGTCGGGCGTGCGCGTCGTGCCGTCCGGCGTTTCGATGGACCACTCGACACTCTCAATTGTGCCGTCGGGGTCGCGCGAGCCGTTGGCGTCCAACTGGACCGACGTCTCTCGCTCGACGGACTGGTCCAGTCCGGCGTCGGCAAGCGGTGGCTGGTTCTCGGCCGCCACCGCTGTCCCGCCGAGAAGCGCCGAGAGGGCGAGGACCGACACCACGAGCGTCGTCATCCGCTGCATTGGCGTAACGTAGTACCGCTTCCAGTTATAAAATTTCACAAGCTGTGCTGAAATTAATGTAGCAGCGTCGCGAAACAGGGTAGCGTTCTGTCACGAGCGGTAGAGCCAACGGGCAGGGTTTAAGTACGCCACGGTGGGAAGTTCTGGCAATGGGTCTCAAATGTTCCGTCCTCGGGCACAAGTACGGTGAGACCACCGTCGAGCGCGAGCGCGAAGAGCAGGGTAGCGAAGTCGTCATCACCATCCAGGAACGGGAGACCTGTGAGCGGTGTGGAAATACGCGGATCGTCTCGGAGAACAAGGAGGTCACGGCAATCGAGACGCCGTCGGACATCGCCAGCGACCTCGTCGAAGACGAGTCCGAATCCGAAACGGTGGGGACCGAGTCACCGCCAGAAGACGAACCTGCTGATAGCGCGGCCGAACCCACAGACGAGGAATCGGAGCGCTCGGGTGGCTGGGATAGCGTCGACGACCCGGTCGAAGCACCGGACGACACAGGAATCGGCGACGAAAGCGTAGACGCCGGGGAACCGGTTGATCCGTCGGCTGACGACGCCGAGATTATCGACGATAGTGACGATGGCGAGGAAGAAAGCGGCGACGTGGAACTGGACGAGCCGACGACGACGGTCGACGTCCCGGACGCCGAAGGCGAGGAGCCGGTAACCGAAGACGAGACCGACCCGGAGAAAGACGACGGGCTCATTCTCGGCGAGGAAGAGGAATCGGAGTCGGCCGGCGACGACCGCCAGCCGGGCGAATGGCCCGATGAACCGGGGGACGACGGGGACGGCTGGTCGCCGGAGACGATGCCGGTCGATACCGGAACGGACGACGATTCGAGCGTCGAACCGACCAGCGACAGCGCCGTGACGGTTCCGGAAGGCGAGTTCGCCTGTCCGGAGTGTGGGTTCACCACCGAGGTGGAATCGACGTCGTTGCGCGCTGGGGACTTCTGTCCGGAGTGTCACAAAGGGTCACTTATCACCCGGGGCGAGGAGTGAACGCAAAGGGTAAGACAGCCCCTCGCAAAAACTCGCCCATGCGAGAGTACAAGATGCGACGGGGCGAGCATCTCGAAGACCGCGTCCCTGATATGGAAGCGTTCGTCGAGGAGTACTTCGGCGAAGTAACGGATACAGAAGAGTACGAAGGCAACGACCTGCTGGTCGTCGACGACCCCGACAACCCCGTGTTCGACCGGGTCGTCGCGGGCCGCGTCGAGTACGGCTCGAAGAAAGACAAGATCGCACTCCACATCGACGAGCGACCGGCAGAGGACGTCATCGCCGAGGGCAACGTCGATGCGGCCGAGGACGCCGTCGCTATCAAGAACGATTTCCTGGAGGAGGCGACCGACCGCGACGCGAAGGCACGACGCGACTCACTGAAGCGCTCGGTCGAGGACGACGCCGACGCCCCGGACAACGTCTAACGACGGTCGTCGGGCGCACGCAGTCCGCGAGTGCCGGCAGGCTGGTACTGCGTATCGGTTCGGCACGGCCCGCGTAGCCATCCGGAAATTCTTCGATATCGACACTGAGTACCGCCAGTATCACGCAGCGTCAGACGGGCGTCACATCTAAATACGCTTGTGGCATAGGTTCACATACGCCTCACCCGGAGGCGCGCACAAGTATCCGGGGCACGAGACACCCCTCGTGTTGCCACGGAGCCAGCTCCGGGGCAGCCTGTCATAGTTTGTCCGCCCGCCGGAGCGGACCCAATCCGGCATTCGAGCGCGGCCAGGTCAGTTACCGAGCCGGCATTCCCGTTTCATCGGCGCGATATCGACGACAAAATGCAGCCGTTGATCGGAAAGATTCGAGAGTCAGAACGGCGCTACTCGGCGAGCCCGTAACCGCGCTTGAACAGCACGTAGTCGATTGACAGCACGACCACGGTCGTCCCGGTCAGGACGGCCAGCGACGTGTTCGGATCGATTTCGGTGACGCCGATCATGCCGTAGCGAACGCCGTTGACCATGTACACCATGGGATTGAGAAGCGAGACGTTCCGCCAGAACGCCGGGAGGACTTCGAGCGAGTAGAACACCGCGCCGAAGAACACCAGCGGCCGGAGAATGAACTGGTTCATCACTGTCAGGTAGTCGAAGTCGCTCGCCCAGAGGCCGCCGATGACGCCGAGCCCGCCGAACAGTGTGGTAATCACCAGCAGGAACGAGACGAGATACACGGGGTTGGCGACGGGAACCGAGGTGAATATCAGGCCCACACCGACGATCAGCAGTGACGTGACGACCCCCCGGAGTGCGCTGGCCGAGACATAGGCGGCCACCATGCTCCGGTTCGACATCGGAGAAGTGAGAACAGCCTGGATGTAGTCGTTCCAGCGCCCGTGGAAGATAGTGAAGGAGGCGTTCTCAAAACTGTCCGAAATGGCCCCGAGTACGACCAGTCCGGGCAGGACGAACTGGAGGTAGCTCACGCCCGCAATTTCCCCAATCCGGCTCCCCAGAATCACGCCGAACACGGAGAAATACAGCGCGTTCGTGATAATCGGCGGGAGGAAGGTGTTGTACGGCCGGCGGACGAACCGGAGGATTTCCCGCCGAACAAGTGTCAGGAACTGCGTCGCGTTCGCGTTCATGCGGACACCTCCGCGTACTCGCGGTCGTCGCGGGTCATGTCGACGAACACCTCTTCGAGCGACGCGCGGCGGATATCGAGCGAGGTCACGGTGTGACCCTGCGCTTCGAGGTCGCGCATGATCGCCGGCGCGGTCTGGCTCCCTCCCATCGCCGTGACAGCCAGACCCTCGTCAGTCAGTTCGATGTCGGTGATCCCCTCCACGTCGAGTCGCGGGGCCGTCCGCGGCATCTCGGCGAGTTCGAGGACGATAGTGTCCGTCCCGCGGGCCATCAGGTCGTCGGGGGTCGCCACTTCGACTTTCCGCCCGTCGTCCATGATTGCGACCCGGTCACAGAGGCGTTCGGCCTCCTCGATGTAGTGGGTCGTCAGCAGAATCGTCGTCCCAGCGTCGTTCATCCGGTTAATAATATCCCAGAGGTCGTGCCGGAGCTGGACGTCGACCCCGGCCGTCGGCTCGTCGAGGATGAGCAGGTCGGGGTCGGAAACGAGCGCGCGCGCGAGGACGAACCGCCGTTTCATTCCGCCGGAGAGCCAGTCGAAGCGTGTGTCGCGCTTGTCCCAGATACCGACCGTCTTCAGCGCGTCTTCGGCGCGCTCCCGGGCCTCGGCCCGACCGATGCCGTGGTAGCCCGCCTTGTGTTCCAGCACCTCGATGATGGGGAAGAAACGGTCGACGTTGAACTCCTGTGGCGCGACGCCGATGCGGTCGCGGGCCTCCCGGTAGTCGTCTTCCACATCGAAGCCGAACACCTCGGCGGTCCCCGCGTCTTTGTGGACGAGGCCGACCAGCGTGTTGATAAACGTCGTCTTGCCGGCTCCGTTCGGCCCGAGCAGCCCGAAGAACTCGCCTTGCTCTACTGTCAATTCTAGGTCGTCGAGCGCCTGGACGTCGCCGTAGCGCTTCCCTAATCCACTGGCGCGTATCGCCGGTTCAGTCATTGCCGCCCTTAGCGTGGCGACACCGAAAAACGCATTGAAGCCCCCGAAAACCGGCAGTTAGACTGATACAAGCTGACAAGATCGACCGAACGGCGAGGTCCCGTTGGCCGGGCTGTCACAATCCTACTGACCGAGGCGTTCCCGGGAGATGCCGACGCCAGCCGGCGTGATGATGAGCTGGTCGTCGTCCTTCTGGACGATGTCGCCACCGACCTCGTTGGCGACCTGCTTGAGTTCGTCGCTGATGTGTTCCATCGTACGGTCCTGCGTGGAGTGGCGCGTGATGTCCGCGACGACCACGTCACCGTCGTAGACGGCGTCTTTGATGTCGATGACGTCCTGCTTGTCGCTGATACGGGCGATCCGAACCTGGCGTTCGAGTTCCGTCCCGGTCATCTCGAATTCGTTCGCGTTCAGTTCGACGTAATCCTCGGTGTTCCGAGAGGATCCAGACTCCCCGAGGATCTTGCTCATCAGTCCCATGTCACTCACGGCGTGCGCTACCCGTTTCAACTTTTCGTCCATCGAACGTGTCGCCACAGCACCCCTGATCGGCCGTGGTGGCGAGCAGGAACAGCGAGTCCCACACAAAACGTTATTCAGCGGCGGAGCAAACACCGACAGCGATGCGCCCGCCCTCCATCAGAACGACTCCCCGCACCGTCGCAGCCGTCGGTGGCGTCGTCTATGCCATCGGGGTGCTGTCGTGGCTGTTTGCAAGCGGCGTCCATTTCTCGTCGCAGGACCCGACGACACTCGCGTTCGGGGCCGGCTACGCCGCCGTTGGGATGGTCCTCACAGGTGCCGTCCCGCTGTATCTCTGTAGCCGCCTCTCGCTTGTTACGCCAGTCCTCGTGACGCTCTGGCTGCTTGGCAACACGGTGTCGCAGTGGTTCTACGGGACGCATCTCCACCCGTTGTCGTCGTATCTCACCGTCTGGCCACTGCTGCTCGGGGTGGCCGTGAGCGCTGGCGTGGCCGAAGCGGTTGCTAGAATCGGCATAGACCGTACCCTCGACCGGTTCGGGCTTCGGCCGCTGGTGTGACTGGAGTGCGATACCAGTGGACTGCGCTACACCGAGAACTCGAAGAGGTCGTCGCCGACGTGGTGCAGCGACTTGACGACTTTTCCGCTGTCGCCGACCATGTCGTCGCCGTCGGTCTGTGCGCGGCCGACAGCGAGGAACTTCCCGTGGGACTCCTCGTTGATGACGACCAGGTCGCCCTCGCTGATGTCGTCGTCGGCCTCGGTGATGCCCGGCCGCATGATGTCAGCGCCGTCCGAGACAAAGGAGACGGCCCCCGCATCGACGGTGACGACGTGTTTCTGTGGCGGGTACTGATTAGCTCCCTGAACGGTCAGGAACGGTTCGCCGTTCAGATAGAGGACGAGCGGGTCGCCATCGACGAGGACGACGTCCCAGTCGCTGTCGTCGAACTCGACCTTCTCGAAGCTGTCCGCGTCGAGTTCGACACCGAGGTTGTCCGACAGCGCCGTCGTGATGGTGTCGACCTCGTCCGAACGGAGGTGGTGTCGCGACTTGACTTCCATACCCGCGTCTCCTCGGCGACAGAGGGTAAGCGTAACGAACCGTGCGGACGGTGTGGCGGACGCAGGTTTTTGTCCGCGCGGGCTAAGGTCAGGGTATGCGAGTCGTCACGCTGCTGCCCTCGGCGACGGAAATCGTCTACGCGCTCGGCGTCGAGCCGGTCGGCGTCTCACACGAGTGCGACCATCCGCCGGCGGCCCGCGAGAAGCCGTCAGTCAACCGCTCGCACGTCGACCCGACGGCCTCAAGCGGCGAGATCAACGAGCAGGTCGCGGCCGCCGAGGAGGACGGCGGCGTCTACGCCATCGACCGCGAGACGCTGGCAGAACTGGACCCCGACCTCATCGTCACCCAGGGCGTCTGTGACGTGTGTGCTGTCGACCACGTGGTGGTCGCTGAGGCTGTCGAGGAACTGGGACTGGACGCCGACGTGCTGACGCTGGACGTCCACAGCCTCGACGACCTGTTCGAGTCCATCCACCGGGTCGGTGCAGCCATCAAGCGCGACGAGCGCGCCGCCGAACTCGTCGCGGACCTCCGTGACCGCGTCGCAGCAGTGGAGACAACAGCGGCGCGGGCCGAGACGACGCCCCGCGTGGCGGTGCTCGACTGGCTCGACCCGGTGATGGTCGGCGGGCACTGGGTGCCAGAGATGGTCCGGAAAGCCGGCGGCACCTATGGAATGGAAGAGGCGGGCGCTCACTCCCGGCCCCGCGAGTGGGAGGAGGTCGTCGACTACGACCCCGAGGTGCTGGTGGCCGCGCCCTGTGGCTTCGACGTGGCACAGACCCGCGAGAACATCGCTGACCTGACCGAGCGGCCCGGCTTCGACGATTTGACTGCGGTCCGGGACGGCCGGGCGTACGTGATGGACGGCCACCACTACGTAAATCGGTCGGGGCCGCGCCTCGTGGACACGCTTGAGTTCCTGGCGGCGCTGTGTCACCCGGACCTGTTCGAGACGCCGCCACAAGATGTGGTTGTAGACCTGCCGGCGCTCCGGGCGTAAACTGTCAGGGTACCGAACGCGGCATCAGCGGTCGGGGAGGAACGAGCGAACCGCCGCGCCGACCTTTTCCGGGGCTCGCCAGACACCGACGTGGCCGACATCGGATAGTTCGACGAACGTGGCAGCACTCATCGCGTCGTCGATTGCCCGAATTCCGTCGCGGAGATACGCCGGACTCTCGGACCCAGCAAGGAGTAGCGTGGGTGCATCGACCGTCTCGGCCAGCGGCGCACGCTCGGCGGTAGGCCACTGCGAGGGGTCGCCGCTGGTGCTCGTCTCGCGGAAGAACGCCTCGATGACGGCTTCACGGTCGCCCGCGTCGAGGTGGCCCCGGAGCCGTGGCGCGAGCGGTGCGCCGTCGCGGTGATCGCCGACCAGTATCGCCGGTTCGTACAGAATTAGCTGGGCGATATCGGTCTCTCTGGCGGCCTCCAGCGCACAGAGCCCCCCGAAGGAGTGACCGAACAGCACTGGGTCACCCGGGAGCGAATCGATCAGTGCGACCACGTCGTCGACCTCGCGGGCGAGCGAGTGGTCGTCGGCGTCGCCGCTCTCGCCTCGGCCCCGCCGATCCACCGCGACGGGCGTGTAGCCGTCGGGTAACTGAGAGCGAAACCGGTCCCAGACCGCCGACGTGCCGGTCGTTCCATGCACCAGCACGACCGGTTGTCCGTCGCCAGGGCGGTCGTACGCGATGGCGGTCCCGTCGGGTGACGTGAGTGTCTCCATTGGGCCAGATACTCCGGGGGGACGGTGCGAAAGCGTTGTGAATCGACAGAACGGAGTCGTTCTCGCGTCACACTACCGCAGCGACCAGCCCGACGTAGGTATTCCCGAGAACGACGACGACACCGAGGGCCACGACCGAGAGAAACCAGGCCCGCCACAGCGGGACCCGCTCGACCACGTCGCGACACTCCAGCAGGACGACGCCGACGTAGAGGACGACGGCCATCTTCAAAGCGATTACGAGCAGCGGTTCGTGAATAAGGAGGGTCCGTATCCACGGGTTTGCTTCCAGCCCCGGCCCGGCAAACTGCGCGGCGAACAGCGTCGACAGCGCATCGCCGAAGCCCCAGACGAGCACCAGCGAGAACACGAGTTCGACGTAGCCGGGCATCTGGAGGCGAACCGAGAGGGGATGCGATGCGTGGTCAGGGCTGGACATGTGAGGGGATACCGATACTCGCGGTTGTCGGCGCATAAAGCTCGCTTCCACAGTATCAGCCATGAAAACTGGCGGCGAGTACAGGGCGAGCCGGTCAGTACAGAGCGAGTCGGTCAGTCCTCGGCGAGCGAACAGCGTCCCTCGTAGCTTGCGTCGGCGACGCTCGCGATGGCCGGGTCCTCGCCACACACCGGGCAGTCGGGGTTGGCGGCGACGGGGATTTCCTCGAAGGACATCTCGGCGGCGTCGTAGGCGACGAGTCGCCCCTCCAGCGTCTCGCCGTAGTCCATCGCGAGCTTGACGACCTCGGTCGCTTGCATGCACCCGATAGTGCCCGGCAGGACGCCGAGAACGCCCGCGGTCGCGCAGTCGGGAACGGTTCCCTCCGGCGGCGCTTCGGGGAACAGACAGCGGTAACACGGACTGTCGCCGGAGAACGTCGTTACCTGGCCCTCGAACTGGAAAATCGCGCCGTGGGAGAAGGGCGTCCCCGACAGCGTGCAGGCGTCGTTGACGAGGAACCGCGTGGCGAAGTTGTCGGAGGCGTCGACGACGATGTCGTAGTCGGCTACCAGGTCGGTCGCGTTCTCCCGCGCCAGCCGCAGTTCGTGGCGATCGACGGTCACGTCGGGATTGAGGCCGGTGACGAACTCGGCGGCGCTGTCGACCTTCGGTCGGCCGACATCGTCGTCGCCGTGGATGACCTGCCGCTGGAGGTTCGACCGCTCGACCACGTCGTCGTCGACGATACCCAGCCGCCCGATGCCCGCAGCCGCGAGGTACTGGAGGACCGGTGCGCCGAGGCCGCCGGCCCCGACGACCAGCACGTCGGTGTCAAGCAGCGCGGCCTGGCCCTCCGGCCCCACGTCGTTCATGATGATATGCCGGGAGTACCGGTCAAGCTGTTCTGGATCCAGATCCGGTCGCATAGTGGCCGTACGCCACCCGGAGAAATAAACGACGGGTTCGTCGCGGGGGGCACGTTCGGGACGCAGAGCTGATCCGAACAGCCGGGACAGTTCGCCGCTCAGTTGTTGCGCTGGAGGTCCGCGACGAGATCGTCTATCGCCTGATTGATGTCGGTGAGAAGGTCGGTTTGCTCATCGGATTCCTCGGCGATGTCGGCCGTACCGTCGGCGATATCCTCGGCTGCGTCCGTGGACTGGTCGATCATGCTGGCCACTTCCTCGGTCGAGGCGGCCTGCTGGTCCGTCGCCGTAGCGACCTCCTCGATACCGTTGTTGACCTCGCGGACAGTGTCGTCGATCTCTTCGAGGATTTCGGTCGACTCCTCGACAGTGTCGATACCGTCGTCGATCTCTTCGTTGCTCTCTTCGAGGCTCTCGACGGCGTTCTCGGTGTCGTCCTGAATGCCGTCGATCATCTGCTCGATGGTCGTCGCCTGCTCCTGTGACTCCTCGGCGAGGCTCTTGACCTCGTTTGCGACGACGGCGAACCCTTCGCCCGCCTCACCGGCGCGAGCGGCCTCGATGGACGCGTTCAGCGCCAGCATGTTGGTCTGGTCGGCGATGTCGTTGATGACGTCGACGATCTCGTCGATCTCCTCGACGCTCTCCTGAATCGTCTTGACGTCCTCGGCGACGCTGTCGGCCGCCTGCTGGATGTTCTCCATCGCCTCGTGGACGTCGTCAGCGTTCCCCTGCCCGCGTTCGGCGAGTTCCTTTGCTTCGCGGGAGGCCGCGGACACCTCTTCGGACGACGAGGCGATCTGCTCGACCGACGCCGAGAGGTTCGACACCTCGTTTGCGATGTCTGTCAGTCCCTCGTACTGCTCGGCGGCCTGTTCGCGGATCTCGGCAGTTTCCTCCGCGATTCCGACCGACGTGCCCTCCAGCTCGGCCAGCATCGTCTGGATCTCGCTCGCTGCAGTGTGGCTGTAGCCGGCCTCCGTGTCGATATTCTCCGCGACGTCGTCCTGGATGTCCGTGTCGATCCCCGTCCCTGTTTGGTTCGTTACATTTTCCGTCGGTCTCTCAGCCATAGTAGTCGTCACAATGGGAGGGGAATATAAAACGAGTTGCCCAATAGTATCAGAGTCGATATCTGGAACGGGGTTCGTCGACCGTCGTGTCAGCAGTCGTACAGCGCGCGGTACTTCTCCTCGGCGTAGTCGAGGAAGTGCTCGGCGGTGAAGGACTCGCCCGTCGCTTCTTCCACGAGGTCGTCAGTCCGATAGCGTGCGCCGTGCTGGTGGACGTTCTCGGTGAGCCAGTCGTGAATCGGGCCGAACTCGCCGGCGCGGACGTGGTCGTCGAAGCCGTCGATGTCCTGCCGAGCGTGGTGGTCCAGTTGCGCGGCCAGCACCGACCCGAGCGTGTAGGTGGGGAAGTACCCGAAGGCCCCGTTGGTCCAGTGGATGTCCTGCAGGCAGCCCTCGGCGTCGGTGTCGGGGCGGATACCGAGATACTCTTCCATCTTGTCGTTCCAGACCTCTGGCACGTCTTCGACGTCGAGGTCCCCACGGATGAGGTCTCGCTCGATTTCGAAGCGGACGATGATGTGCATATGGTAGGTCAGTTCGTCCGCTTCGACCCGGATGAGGTTGTCGTCGTACACCTCGTTGAACGCTTCGTAGAACTGCTGGGCGGTGGCGTCGGTCCCGAGATGGTCGTTGGCCGTCTCGGTGAAGAAGTCCCAGAACGGCCGCGAGCGGCCGACGTGGTTCTCCCAGAAGCGTGACTGTGACTCGTGGACCGAGAGGTCGCGATTGTCGCCCAGCGGCGTGCCGTACGCTTCCTGTGGCAGGCCGAGCGTGTACGTGGCGTGACCGAACTCGTGGATGGTCGAGCCGAGCGCGTCAAGCGGGTCCTCGGGGGTGAAGCGAGTGGTGACGCGAGCGTCGAACTGCGTCCCCATGGAGAACGGATGGGGAGCGGTGTCGAGGCGGCCGCGGTCCCAGTCGTAGCCAAGCGTGTCAAGCGCTGTCTCGACGAGGTCGTGCTGGGTGTCGTCGTCGTAGATGCCCTCGAATGGGTCGGCAAGCGTCACGTCGCTGTCGGCGATGTCGTCGATGAGCGGGACGAGCGCGTCGCGGAGGTTCGTGAGTACTTCCTCGGCAGTGTCGATGCCGAGATACGGCTCGTACTCCTCGAACAGCACCTCGTAGGGGTCGCGGTCGGGGTCGATGGCGGCGGCGTACTCCCGGCGGAGTTCGACCAGTTCTTCGAGCGTGTCGGCGAAGGCGTCGAAGTCGTCCTCGGCCTTGGCTTCCTTCCAGACCGGCAGGGCGTTCGAGGACGCTTCGGAGAGGCGTTCGACAAGGTCTGCGGGGACCCTGGTGGCCCGCTCGTGGTCCCGCCGGACCTCCCGAACGACGGCCTCCTGTTCGGGGTCGAGGTCAGCGTCGTCGAGTTCGTCCAGCCAGTCGGCCAGATCGTCGTCGGTAAGCAGATCGTGATGGAGCGTCGAGATGGCGGAGGTCTGTTTCGCCCGGGCCGGCGTGCCGGCGTCGGGCATCATCACCTGCTGGTCCCAGTTGAGGACGCCGCCGGCGTCCTCGACGTAGTGGAGGCGGCGGACGTGATCCAGGAACTGCTCGTACGTGGACTCGCTGTCCTCGCTCGCTGTTGCCATACGGCGGCGTTAGGCCGGTGACCGTAAAGGCCCGACGCCGCCGGTAAGGGGTGCACTAGCTAACAGGACACATCAGGGCAGCGCGGAACAGCCGACAGTCACTCGGGCGGCCACGACTCGGCAACGTCCTCGTAGATGTCTCGACACCGCTCCAACACAGCCAGCGACACGCTCTCATCACCAGTGTGGGCCTCGCCGGGTTCGGCCGCGCCGACAATCACGCAGTCCGTCCCGGCCTGGGCGAGCCAGCCGGCGTCGGTCGCGTGCGGTTTGACGACGTGTTCAGGTGTCGCGTCCTGCGCGGCGGTAGCGGCGTCCAGCACCCGCTCCGCGAAGTCGGCGTCGCCACAGGCCATCGGCGGGAGGTCCTGATCAACGCGCCAGGAGACGCCGTCGATAGCTTCGACCCGGTCCAGCGGCGCGCGCTCGCCCGGGACTGTCCGCTCGTCGACGGTGACCTCGCATCGCTCGGGAATGACGTTCCAGGCCGAGCCGCCATCTATTTCTGTGACGGCGACACTCCCGCTCATTTCGTGGCCCAGGACGGTCGTCTCGGGGAAGTCGAGGTCCCGGACCATGTCGACGGCGTCGGTCGCGCGGTAGATGGCGTTCGCGCCGGCTTCAGGTTCGCTGGCGTGGGCCGCCGCGCCCTCGGCGACGATAGTCGATCCCCGCCGGCCTTTGTGGGCGACGGCCACGTCCGTCGTTCCTGGTGCGGAGTAGCCGGTCGACCCCTCACCGACGATGGCGTAGTCGGGCGCGAAGCCGTCCTCGATGGCGGCCTGACAGCCGATGCCGCCCTGTTCTTCGCCGACGAACGAAGCGAAAATCAGTTCGCCAGCGGGGTCGGCGTCCCGGAAGGCCAGCAACGCCGCGGCGACACACCCCTTCATGTCCGCTGCGCCCCGGCCGTAGAGACGGCCGTCGCGTTCCTCGACGACGTACTCGCCGTCGGCGTCGACCTGGGACTCGTCCGGCGGGACGACGTCGTGGTGGCCGACGAAGGCGAGCGAGTCGTCGGCCTGGCCCTTGCGGGCGATGACGTTCCCGTGGTCGTCGCGGGTGACTTGCGCATCGGTGTGGTCCCGGAGCCACGTCAGGATGTACTCCCCAGCAGCCGCTTCGTCGTCGTGACTGGGGATCGAAACGAGGGCACGAGTCAGCGACGGCAGCGTCTCCATACCGTGGGTCGTGTGCCGGAGCGGCAAAAATCCGGGGCAGGTGAGCCTGCCCGCGGACGGCAGGGACGGAGAGGGCACGGACTCCATACCCTTATCAACGGCAGTCTCCAACGGCCGATATGGAAATCGTACCGGACACGAGCGTGGTCATCGACGGCCGCGTGTCCGACCAAGTGAAGGCCGATGCCGACCCCGACACCGACGTCGACGGCATGGGCTTTGCCGGCGCGACGGTCGTCGTCCCCGAAGCCGTCGTCGGCGAACTCGAAGCACAGGCGAACGACGGCCGCGAGACGGGCTGGGAGGGCCTTGAAGAGCTCCAGACGCTCGTCGACCTGGCCGAGGGGGGTACTATCGACGTGGAGTACGTGGGCCGACGACCCGACGCCATCGAGAAGCGCGAGGCCGGCGAGGGGCAGATCGACGCGCTCATCCGGGACATCGCCGGTGACCGCGGTGCCACGCTCGTGACCAGCGACGACGTGCAGGCCCAGGTGGCCCGCGCGAAAGGGCTCGCAGTGGAGTTCGTCGAGCCGGTCAAGCGGACGGTCGACCGCCTGCAGATCGAGAACTTCTTCGACGAGGGGACGATGAGCGTCCACCTCAAGGTCGGCGTCCAGCCCTACGCCAAGAAGGGCTCTATCGGCGACATGCAGTACACGCCGATCCGCGACGACCCTGCAACCGAAAGTGAGCTACGGGAGTACGCCGCCGACATCGAGGAGAGCGCGCGCGCCTCGCCGGACGGCTTCCTCGAACTCGACGAGCCCGGGATGACGATCACCCAGTTCCGGGACTTCCGGATCGCCATCGCGCGGCCGCCCTTCGCCGACGCACTGGAAATCACGGCCGTCCGGCCCATCGTCAAGACCGAACTGGACGACTACGAGTACGCGGACGAACTCCGGGACCGCTTTACCGAACACCAACGCGGCGTCCTCATCTCCGGCTCACCCGGGGCCGGGAAATCGACGTTCGCCCAGGCGGTCGGGGAGTTCCTCGTCGACGCCGACTACGCGGTCAAGACGATGGAGAAGCCACGGGACCTCCAGGTCGGCCCGAACATCACACAGTACACCGAACTCGGCGGCTCCATGGAGAAGACCGCCGACTCGCTGCTGATGGTCCGGCCGGACTACACCATCTACGACGAGGTGCGCAAGACAGACGACTTCGAGGTGTTCGCGGACATGCGCCTGGCCGGCGTCGGCATGGTGGGCGTCGTCCACGCGACCCGCGCCATCGACGCGCTCCAGCGGCTCATCGGCCGCGTCGAACTGGGGCTCATCCCCCAGATCGTCGACACCGTCGTCTACATCGAAGCCGGCGAGGTCGACACGGTCTACGACGTGACGACCGAAGTCAAGGTCCCGCAAGGCCTCATGGAGGAGGACCTCGCGCGACCGGTCATCATGGTCAAGGACTTCGAGACCAACCGGCCGGAGTTCGAGATCTACACCTTCAACAACCAGGTCGTCACGGTCCCGCTGGGCGACGACGAGGACGAGCAGGACTCCGGCGTCGACCGCCTCGCCAAACAGGAAGTCGAGCGCGAGATCCGCTCCATCGCTCGCGGCCACGTCGAGGTCGAACTCCGCGGTCCGAACACCGCCGTCGTCTGGGTCGAAGACGACGACATCTCGCAGGTCATCGGGAAGGGCGGTGGCCGCATCTCCGACGTGGAGAACCGCCTCGGCATCGACATCGACGTGCGGACCTTCGAGGAACGGCCGTCAGGTCCCTCCGGTGGCCCCCAGACCGAATCCGGCGGCAAGCAGGGCGAGATCGTCCAGCCGGAAGTCACCTCCCGGCACGTCATCGTCCCGTTGGACGGCCACGCCGGCGACACGGTCGAACTGCAGGCCGACGGTGAGTACCTCTTTACCGCGACGGTCTCCCGCAGCGGCGAGATTCAGGTCTCGCGCGGGTCGGGCATCGCCGAGGAACTAGAGCGAGCGATCGACCGCGGCAGCACGATTACCGTCGTGCCGTCGTAGGGTTCGGCGAGCAAGCCGGTCGTGCGGTTATCGCCGAGAAATGGGGCCGAGCCGGCGAAAACGACAGCTAAATTCCGGTGGAACACGACCGACTAGCCATGACTGACGCAGTCGTCGGGAGCTTACAGGACCAGGAGACGCTGGCCGCCCGAGTGGAGCGCGGTGACGCACCGGAGTGGGTCGGGGCCCACTGGCGGACCTTCCGTGAGGGGCTGACCGGTGAGCGGAACGGCTCCCCGTTCCCCTGTTTTTTCGGCGCAGAGTCAGTTCGAGACGGTGAACCGCTGTACACGGCTGTCCCGTCAATGAGCGACCCGGACGCGCTGTTCGACCTCGGCCGGACGCTGCTCACGTATCTGGAGACCTATCAGGACCACAGCGAGCGGGCCTCGCTAGTGACCTTCTTCCGGCCGCCTGAGCGACCGCTGACGGAGGCCGAGTACCACGACCGACTCTGGCATATCCTCCAGTTCCTCCACGTCCACGACCCGGAGCCGTGGCCCGAGGACATCCCGACCGATCCAGATGACCCGCACTGGGAGTTCTGCTTCGGGGGCGAGCCGATGTTTCCGACCTGCCGCGCGCCGTTCTACGGCACGCGAAAGAGCCGCTACTGTCCGGTCGGGCTGGAGATCACGTTCCAGCCCCGGGCGCTGTTCGAGGACCTGAACGTCACGGCCGACACCGAGGCCGGTCAGCACGCCCGCAATATCATCCAGGGACGGCTGGAGGAGTACGACGGCGTCTGTCCCCACGCCGACCTGGGCGACTGGGGCGTCGAGGGCGATCGGGAGTGGCCCCAGTACATGCTGTCGTCGGACGAGGACGCGTCGCCGGACGAGTGTCCGATAACCGTGACGCGCGAGCACCCGAAATCGAAGTGGCTCATCGGGACGCCCGCCCCGGAGCCGGCCGACTGAAATGGTCGCACTGCCCGAGACACCGGTGCTCGTGCTGGTGGATTTCCAGCAGGGGTTCGACGACCCGGCGTGGGGGACGCGGAGCAACCCCGACGCCGAGGCGAACGCGACACGCCTGCTTACCGAATGGCGAGAGCGTGGGCTTCCGGTCGTCCACGTCCGGCACAACTCGACGGAGCCGGACTCGCCGCTCCGGCACGGCGAACCGGGGTTCGCGTTCAAGCCGGAACTGGAGCCCGAACCGGGAGAAGCGACGTTTGAAAAGCGCGTCAACGGCGCGTTCGTCGACACCGGACTGGAGGCGTGGCTCCGCGAACGGGACCACGAGACGCTCGTTGTTTGTGGCCTGACGACCGACCACTGTGTCTCGACGACGACTCGGATGGCCGAGAACCGCGGCTTCGACGTCGTCGTCCCAGGCGACGCGACGGCGACGTTCGACCGAACGCTCGACGGCGAACGCTTCGAGCCGTCGCTCGTTCACCGGACTGCGCTGGCGCAACTGCGCGGTGAGTTCGCGGAGATCGCGATGACGGACGACGTGGTCGCGTCGCTGTAACCAGCGGCTGCGTGAACGCGTCGCGAAACAGCCAAGCGAGAAGGCGTGTCAGTCCGAGACGGCGGCGTCCGCTTCCGCCGGTTGGTCGATAATCTCGTAGAGATTCTGTCGCGCGTCGGCGAAGTACACGTCTTCTTCGATGACACCGACTTCGTCGAGTCGTTCCAGAGCGTAGCGAACGGTCCGTGCCGAGAGCATCGACTCCTCGACGATGCCTTTCTGTGTCAGCGGGCCGTCGTACTCCAGAACCTTGTATACGAGCTTTGCGCTCGGCGGAAGGTCTGCGATGGCCTCCCCATCAGAGTCCGTCATTACCCGTAATCACAAGCGCCGGGCGCATAAAGATTGAGGAGTCCGTCTCGCCGCCGCACGCATTTGCGGCCGCGTCACAGTACTGAACCGCGCACCTTTTGGTTGCGGGTAGTGGAACGTGTGGTATGGCTACGGAAACGGCGGACGGAATGAGCTCCCATATGCGGGGGCTCACTGTCACGACGCTGACAGCCGTCGCTGGCATCGCCGCCGCGTTCGGTTCCAACGAGTTAGCGGCCACGCCGGACGCCCCGCAAGGGATACTTGTCCTCGCGGTCGCTATCGCAGCACAGTTCCCGATTCTGCGGGTGATCGGCATCGACACGGACGACCTCTCGGCGAAGGACGTGCTCTACATCGGCTTCATGACCTTCTCGCTGTGGTTCGTCTCGTGGGGCATTCTCCTCACGACGGGAGCGTAACGATGGCCGAGGACAGTATCGCCGTCGTCGACCTAGAGCGGTGTCAGCCCGACCGCTGTAACTACGAGTGCATGAACTACTGCCCGCCCAACCGCAGCGGGAAAGAGTGCATCGTCAAGCGGGAAGACGAGTACGAGGAGGACGAACCCTTCGAGGGCCAGCCCGACCAGGTCCGCATCTCCGAGGAGATCTGTCTGGGCGAGTCCTGCGGTATCTGCGTGAACAAGTGCCCGTTCGACGCCATCGAGATCATTAATCTCCCACAGGAGCTGACCGACGAGCCGGTCCACCGCTACGGGGAGAACGCCTTCGCGCTGTACGGGCTTCCGAGCCCCGCCGAAGGCCAGGTGACGGGGATTCTCGGCCCGAACGGCATCGGGAAGACCACCGCCGTCCGCATCCTCGCCGACGAGATGCAGCCCAACCTGGGCCGCTACGGCGAGGAGCCGAACTGGGACGAGATCCTCGACGAATACCGCGGGACTGCCCTGCAGGAGTACCTCGAACAGATGCGCGACGGCGACGTGAGCGTCGCCCGCAAGCCCCAGTACGTCGACCGGATTCCGGACCAGTTCGACGGCAAAGCCATCGAACTGCTGGACCAGACCGACGAGCGGGGCGACCTCGACTACCTCATCGAGCAGACGGGTATCGAGCCGGTCGTCGACAACCACATCGACGACCTCTCCGGCGGGGAACTCCAGCGGGTCGCCCTCGTCGCCACGCTGGCGCGGGACGCCGATTTCTACTTCCTCGACGAGATCACGCCGTATCTCGACATCGGCCAGCGGATGACCGCCGCGCGGCTCATCCGGGAACTCGCCGAGGAGGAGGACCGCTCGATGCTCGTCGTCGAGCACGACCTCGCCATCCTGGATCTCCTCGCGGACAATATCAACGTCGCCTACGGGACCCCCGGCGCGTTCGGTATCATCACGCCGCCCAAATCGACGAAGAAGGGCATCAACGAGTACCTCTCGGGCTACCTCGAAAACGAGAACATGCGCATCCGCCAGACGGACATCGAGTTCGAGGAACACGCGCCACGGAGCGCCTCCAGCGGCGACGTGGTCATCGAGTACCCCGAGCTCCAGAAGAGCTACGGCGACGGCGAGTTCTCGCTGGATGTCGAGGCCGGCACCATCCGCGAGAGCGAAGTACTGGGCGTCGTCGGCCCGAACGGTATCGGGAAGTCGACGTTCGCGAAGATGCTCGCCGGCCGGCTCGAACCGACTGCGGGCGAAATCGACACCAGCCTCGACATCGCCTACAAGCCCCAGTACATCGAGATCGACCAGCCGATGCGCGTCGACGCCTTCCTCGCGTCGATCACGGACGACTTCGGGAGTTCCTACTGGAACACCGAAATCGCCCAGCCGCTCCAACTGGAGTCGGTGATGGAACAGCAGCTCACCGATCTCTCCGGCGGGGAGCGCCAGCGAGTCGCCATCGCGGCCTGCCTCTCGAAGGACGCCGACCTCTACCTGCTGGACGAGCCCTCGGCCCACCTGGACGTGGAACAGCGCGTCATGGCGACCTCCGCGATCCGTCGCTACGCCGAGAACCATGACGCGACGGCGATGGTCATCGACCACGACATCTACATGATCGACCTGCTGGCCGACCGCCTGCTCGTCTTCGACGGTGAACCGGCCCGGAACGGCCACGCCGCGCCGCCACAGGGCATGCGCGAGGGGATGAACGAGTTCCTCCAGAACCTCGACATCACCTTCCGCCGTGACGAACGGACCTCCCGCCCTCGCATCAACAAACCCGACTCGCAACTGGACCGCGAACAGAAGAACGCCGGCGAGTACTACTACGCGCCGTAGGCTCAGAGCGGGAGCGAGGCTGGCGAGAGCCAGACGGCGACTGTCTCGTCATCGGAAATCTACGGGTGAAGAGACCTCAGCCGGAGTCGTTTTTGCGAGAACAGCTGTGCTCAAGCGGTTTCGTCGACGGAGGTCGATACTCGACGGTCGCGCCTGCCGAACCGCGCTCGGCGTGGCTATTGACTCCACATGTCACCCCGGGAGTTAGCTGGTGAGACTACGTCTCAGGTAGTAGTACAGCCGCTACTCGCAAAGGAGACAGGAGTAGTCCGCGGCGTTACGCCGCAGGGTCATTGCCACCGTCCGTCTCGGACCCCGCAACCGCATCGTCGAGACCGTCAGCGACTTCGGCCGGGTCGAACTCCTCGTCCGGGTCGAGTTCGCGGTCGGTTTGCTCGTCTGCCTGGGATTCGGTGATTGATTCGTCGCCGGTGACCGTCACGAAGATGTCTCGCAGTTCTGCAACGCGTTCGGGGGACTGACTCTTGCTCATCGCGTATGTGTACAAGTACCACGGAACTGTAGGCGCTATACCGAATCAGTTTGGTATGCGCTCGCAAACTACAGCACGTTTCGCTGGCAAGAGCCACACAGTGAGACTTCCTTCACGTCGACTTGTCGGACAGTGGGGGAGAAGTTCATCACGCAGCGTTTGTTGTCACAGTGCTCCAGCCCGAGGGTATGGCCGACCTCGTGGACGACCTCCTTGCGTACTCGCTGCGAGAAGATTTCGCCGGCCGAGCGGTTCGAGAACCCGCCATCGGAAGATGTCTGGAGCCGGTACGTGGAGATGACGCTGCCGGAGCCACCGAGATATGCGAGCCCAAAAACGTAGTTCCGGCGGCGGTAGAAGAGATCTTTCGGCGTGATAGCGATGTTTTTGCCGCCGGAGCCGACCCGGCGAGCCAGGTCGATGAACTCCTCTGCGCGGTACTGGTCGCGGTCCCCATCGTACGCGCCGGCGGGAATGGACTGTGGCTCGTGCATCGAGACTTCACAGTCGTAGACGGATCGAAGTCCGTCCGAGGCCTCGCGTTTGACCTGGGCCGAGACCTCGCCCACCGGCACGATGTCGACGTGCATGGGAACGCATATGCGCCCGCATCTCATAAATTGTACGACGTGACCGACACCACCGGCCCGCTTGTCGACCGACTGGCGTCTGTCGATTCCGTCGTCGAGGTCGGCATCGGAAACCACCCTGACGTAGCCGGGGCCCTGGCCGAGCGGGGCGTGGATGTGACCGCAACGGACATCGTCGAACGGGCGGTCCCCGAGGCGTGCGGTTCGTTGTCGACGATATTCTCGACCCCGACGAGTCCGTCTATGCGGGGTGTGATATCGTGTTCGCCCGGAATTTACCGCCGGAGCTGCACCGACCGACGCTGGCCGTCGCCAACACCGTCGGGGCGGCATTCTGGTTCACGACGCTGGGCGGCGACCAGCCAACGGTCGCCGTCGAGCGGGAGCAGCTCCCGGGCGGGGAGACGCTGTACCGGGCGAAAGATAGCAAGGCGCTTGAGTGAGGACTGCCTTCGCTCGCCCATGCAAGTCGACGCGGTCGTCCTCGACATCGACGGCGTGCTGGTGGACGTGGCCGACTCCTATCGTCGGGCAATCGTCGAATCTATCGACCGGGTGTACGGTGACACGATCAAGAAGGCGGCGGTCCAGCAGTTCAAGGACGCCGGCGGGTTCAACAACGACTGGGAACTGACCTACGCAGCGGCGCTGTTCGTCCTCGCCGACCGCGAGTCCGCCGTCTCCGACCTGGCGGCGTTCACCGACGCCATCGCCGAGCGCGGCGGCGGCCTCAACGCGGCCGAGGCAGTGGTTCGTGACCTGCTGGACGAACCGGCCGAAGACCGAGTCTTCGACGCCTGGGACCGCGAACAGCTCCGGGACGTGTTCCAGACGCTGTATCTCGGCACTGACCTCTACCGGGACATCGAGGGCGGCGAGCCGCCGTTTGCCGCGCCCGGCTACATCCACGACGAGCCGCTCCTGGTCGACGACGAGACGCTGTCGGCCCTGCAGGCCCGCTTCGCCGTCGGCGTCGTCACCGGCCGCCCGGCCGCCGAGGCCGACATCGCGCTGGAGCGCGTCGGTCTCGACCTGCCCACAGAGCACCGCTTCACCATGGATGACTGGGAGGAGGGCAAGCCCCACCCCGCCGCCCTGCGGACGCTCGCCGAGCGCTTCGACGCCGAGCGGGTCGCCTTCGTTGGAGATACCCTCGACGACGTGGCGACGGCGGTCAACGCCGACGAAGCCGACGACGACCGCGTGTACTACGGCATCGGCGTCCTGACCGGCGGGCTGACCGGCGACGCCGGCCGCCGGACGTTCGCCAACAACGGCGCGAGCGCCGTCGTCGAATCGGTCACCGACCTGCCGGAGCTTCTGGATGCGGCGTAGCCCGCGTCATCGGGTCACCGGCAGCGCCCCTCGACCGCAAACAGCAACGGTTTCACCGGCGGGACAGAGACCTCGGGTATGCGACGACTGCCGACGTTTGGCTGGGCATTCCTGGTGAGCATCTGGGCCGGGCTCGTCGGGGGCGCGGTCATCCACGAACCGTCGGTCGATTTGGTGCCGCTGTACGCCGTCACCTGCCAGTTAATCGGCCTCGTCGTGGCCTACTGGACGATGCGCGAACGCGACGACATCCTCGAATCCGTCCACCGGCCGGGCCGCGTCGGGATGTTCATCATCGTCCTCTTTTTCGTGATGGTCCCGCTCTCGACGATATTTGCTCTCTGGCTCGGGGCCACCTCGATCCCCGGCGTCGCGACACAGTGGCTCAGCTATCTGGTGGGCCTCGGGAGCGCGCTGTACGTCGCCTTCGCCGGCGGGTTCGACCGGGCCTGGGAGGAGTACACCTGATACTGTCGGCTGTACGTCTGTAAAGAATTTCGCCACACAGGGTAGCGAATATCGGACACTAGGGACAGCCAACAGTATGACCGAACCTGTCACACAACGTTTATTCAGTGGTCGGCCTACGCCGTAAGTATGGACATCGCGTTGCTTGGCGGTACTGGAGACATCGGCCAAGGTCTCGCCCTCCGCTGGGCTGACGACACCAACCACACGATCATCATCGGCTCCCGGAAAGCCCAGAAGGCGGCGAACAAAGCGGAGGAGTACGAGACAGAACTGGCCAGCCGCGGCCACGACGACGTGGCAATCGCTGGCTGGGTAACGAGGACGCCGCCGCCCGCGCCGACGTCGTCGTCGCCGCCGTCCCCGCCTACCACCTCACGGACACCATCGACGCCGTCGCCGACGAACTCGACGACACCACGCTCGTGTCCCCCGCCGTCGGGATGCAACGCGACGAGGACGGCTTCCACTACAACCGCCCCGGTGCCGGCAGCGTCACGCAACTGGCCGCCAACGCCGCCCCCGACGACACCCCCGTCGTGGGTGCCTTCCACAACCTCGCAGCCGGCCGCCTCGCCAACCTCGACGCCGATCTGGACTGGGACACCATCGTCGTCGGCGACGACACCGACGCCAAGGACACCGTCTGTGAACTCGCCGAAGGCATCGAGGGGCTGCGTGCGCTGGACGGCGGCCCGCTCGCTAACGCCGCCGAAATCGAGGGACTGACGCCGTTGCTCATCAACGTCGCCCGCCACAACGACGGTCTGCACGACCTCGGCGTGCGGTTCCAATAGTACCTTTT
>NZ_WPCB01000076.1:0-10878 GCF_009741785.1 Haloarcula sp. CBA1122 | reverse complement strand
CCTGAAGGAACTCGCGCTGAACCACCAAGTGCTCGCGCTGCCGGCCGGCCGCACGGTCGTCCGCCTGCTTCCGCCGTTGACCATCGACGAGGACCACGCCGACGCCGTCGTCGAGGCGATGACGGAGGTGCTGGGATGAGCGAGACCGCGACCCGCGAGGCCGACACCGAGGCCCGCGACCCTGCTCGAAGCCATCGTCCGCACGCCCTCCGTCACCCCCGAGGAGGCGGCGGCGGCCGAGCGCCTGGCCGAGTTCTTCGAGGCCCACGACCGCGAGGTGTGGATCGACGAGGTCGGCAACGTCCGCGCGCCTGCAGACGACGGCGTCCTGCTCACGTCCCACATCGACACCGTCCCGGGTGACATCCCGGTCCGTGTCGAGGAGACCGACGAGGGCGACGTGCTGTGGGGCCGCGGCAGCGTCGACGCGAAGGGGCCGCTGTGTGCGATGGCCGTCACGGCCGTCCGCACCGGAGCCTCCTTCGTCGGCGTCGTCGGCGAGGAAGTCGACTCGAAGGGTGCCCGCCATCTGGTTGAGGACCGCGAGACGGCACCCGATGCCGTCATCAACGGCGAACCCTCCGGCTGGGAGGGCATCACGCTCGGCTACCGCGGCCTGCTGGCCGGAACGTACGTCGCCACCAGCGAGTCCGGCCACTCCTCGCGCCCGGAGAACAACGCCATTCAGGACGCCATCGACTGGTGGTCGGCGGTCGACGACGAGTTCGAGACCGACGAGTGGCACCCCGTCTTCGAACGCGTCACCTGCAAGCCCGTCGACTTCAAGGGCGGCACGTCCAGCGACGGGCTGAGCGTCGAAGCGACGATGGACGTCCAACTGCGGGTTCCGCCGGAGTACAGCACCGACGAGATCCGGGAGATTGCCGACGGATTCCTGGAGAACGGCACGGTCAACTGGGACGACAAGGTCGAGCCGGTGATGCAGAGCCCCCGGACCAGCGCCGCCCGGGCGTTCCGGGCCGCGATCAGGAAGCAGGGCGGCGAGCCCACGCTGCTTCGCAAGACCGGCACCAGCGACATGAACGTCTACGCGAAGGCGTGGGACTGTCCGATGGTGACCTACGGGCCTGGCGACTCCGACCTCGATCACGCACCGAACGAGCACCTCCCGCTCGACGAATACGACCGCTCCGTCGCGGTGCTGGAAACCGCGACCGAACGCCTGCTGGAGGACTGACATGGACATACTCGACGTCGACGACCTCACGACCGACGAACTGGCGACCGTCCTCGACCGCGCCGCGGCCATCAAGGCCGATCACGGCGAGGGGAGTCCGAGCGACCTGCTGGACCAGCAGACGCTCGGCATGATATTCGAGAAGCCGTCGACCCGGACCCGGGTCTCCTTCGAGACGGGGATGACGCAACTGGGCGGCCACGCCGTGTTCCTCGGTCCCGACGACATCCACCTGGGCCACGGCGAACCGGTCAAGGACACCGCCCGCGCGCTCGGGCGCTACGTCGATTTCATCATGGCCCGCGTGTTCGACCACGCGGACGCCGAGGAGCTGGCCGAATACGCCGAGGTCCCGGTCATCAACGGGCTGACCGACGACGCCCACCCCTGCCAGACGCTCGCCGACCTGCTGACCATCCGCGAGCGGTTCGGCGACTTCGAGGACGTCTCCGTCGCGTGGGTCGGCGACGGCAACAACGTTTGCCAGTCCTTCGTCATCGGCGCGGCGATGGTCGGACTGGACCTCACTGTCGCCACCCCGGAGGGCTACGGCATCTCCGATGACGTGGCCGACCGCGCCGCCGCCTTCGGCAACGCGCCCGAGACGACCCACGACCCCGAGGCCGCCGTCGCCGACGCCGACGTGGTGTACTCCGACGTGTGGGTCAGCATGGGCCAGGAGGACCAGCGCGGCCAGAAACTCGAAGACTTCGAGGGCTTCCAGATCACGACGGACCTGCTCGAAGATCGGCCGTTCATGCACTGCCTGCCCGCCCACCGCGGCGAGGAGGTCACCGACGACGCCATCGAGTCGGACAACGCCATCGTCTGGGCGCAGGCAGAGAACCGCCTGCACGCTCAGAAGGGGTTGTTGGTGTGGCTGTCTGAGCAGGCGTAGACCCGTCCCGAACGGGAAAACGTGGCCTAGAGAAACACCGACGAGGCCCGCTTGACGAAGTAACTGGATCTGACCTGAGCTGATCGACGTACCTGAGCGGGTCGGATTTGACGGCCTCGATGGACATCCGGCCGTTTCTGGCGACGCGGGTCAGATACCCTTGCTGGAGCATCCGGTTTTGCTCCTTGCTGTAGACGGGTTTGTTCGTCTGCATAGCGATCGTTCGGGCCTGGGAGTGTGAGCTCTCGATGAACAGCTTGGCGTCCGAAGACCCGTACACCTCGGCCTTGTACTCGCCGTGGTTGCCCGCGGCGACCCGCGTAGCCTTGTCCGGGTACTGCATCATCACCAGCTCGTCGTACTCGATTCCGTGCTCGTCGAGCCAGGCGGCGGTCTCGCTGCGATACTTCTCCAGTCGGCAGGTGACGATCTGCCCGATTTCCACCGAGGGAACACAGATCGGGTCGACAGTCGAGATAAACTCCCGGTATTTCGGCCCGTCGTCGTTCTCTTCGGGCGTCGGGTCACGACAGAGGATGCCGTCAAGGTCGACACAGGAGTCCACGAGGAAGTCGTGGTGCATCATGTTCCACTCGAATACTCTCGGGAACGGCAGGGTCTGGGCGTAGGTATCGACGAACCGCTCGGACCCCTCGTCCACGTACACAGCGCCGTAGTACACGTCCGCGGACAGATCAAACCCGTCAATGGTCGACTGCGCATCGGTCATTTCGCTCCCGGTGTAGACGGTGTCGTCGACGACCAGTATCGTCGAGAACTCCGAGAGGTCGAACTCACCGTCGTACCGTTCCCCCGTCTGTAGGAGTCTGCCCTCCCGCAACCCGTCGATATCCGTCATCGGGAGATTGAGATGCAGCGAAAGTAAGTTTGACACTAGCATCCCGCTTCTGGGTATTCCGACGATCAGATCCAGGTCGTCTGGTAGATCGACGATCCACTCCTGCGTATCAGCACTGAGGTGGTCGAAACTCCTGTAGTTCATTGGTTTCTGGGATCGGGAAGTATTAGCATCCTCGTCGTAGCTCGGACACCACGAGGAGAAATGCGCTTACTTCTTTTTAAAGTGACATTAGCCAGTGAGTATTAATGCTTTTGATATGTACTCCGACGAGACATTCTTATGCGGATATAGGTGATCTGTGGCAGCTCTGGTTCGTATGAGGACAATCTCCACCCGAAACAGCACCCTTTTCGATGTATTCGGCATTGTTTCACACAGTACTAGTTACTATTGGAATCCTGCTAGCTGGTCCCTCTAGCTGAAACAGTAACTATCCCTATATATTCGTCAACTGTTCACAGGGGCCTGTTTCCCGAGCCGCTGCCGACAGCTCGGAACCGGATAGAAGCGGACAGTCAAGACTCCGTCGCGGTGAGGTTGAGGTAACGACCCAGTTTATCCGGGTTGGCATAATACAGACCGGTATGTCTGTCAACCCCTCTCCGGACCAGTTCCACGAGCTGATGGTCGACGACGAACCGAACCTCTCGGACGTGATGGCCTGTGTTTTCGGCGTTCAGGAACACGAAGTACGGACGTATCAGACATTGCTCGAAACACCTGCAAGCACTGTCGAAGAACTCGCTGACGAACTCGGTCGGGATCGCTCGAACGTCAACCGGTCGCTATCGACGCTTCGCGAGAAGGGGCTCGCGACGCGGAAACGGCGGTTGCTCGACGGCGGCGGCCATGTGTACCAGTACACCGCGACACCGCTGTCGGAGGCCCGCGAACTGATGCACGAGACCCTCGACGAGTGGACTGTCGCGGTTCATCACCGTATCGACGAGTTCGACGCCAGGCCCAGCGAGTGATAGCTGCCGCGCCGTGAACGCTGGCAGTATAGCCGACAACCGTCCGACTTTTGCCCACTGGGAGCATGGTCCCGACAATGGCTGACCTGCAACTCACCGACGACGTGCCGCCGGTTGCCGATGACGGCGTCTGGCTGGCCTGCATCGAGTGTGGTGAGACGTTCGCTCCCTTCGACGAGATTCGCTACACCTGCGACGACTGTGACGGCCTGCTTGAAGTCCGCTACGACGACCTGCCGACCTTCGACGAGTTCGATGGCTCGGGGGTCTGGCGGTACAACGCTGCCCTGCCCTTCGAAGAGGGTGTCACGCTCCCCGAGGGTGACACGCCGCTGCACGAGATGCCGCGCCTGAAAGACGACATCGGCGTAGACGCGCTCCGCGTG
This sequence comes from Haloarcula sp. CBA1122, assembly GCF_009741785.1. Lineage (NCBI taxonomy): Archaea > Methanobacteriati > Methanobacteriota > Halobacteria > Halobacteriales > Haloarculaceae > Haloarcula > Haloarcula sp. CBA1122. The sequence goes on along the minus strand of NZ_WPCB01000076.1, from coordinate 6,560 downwards.
AAACACGAGGGAATGAACCCCACCGGTTCGTTCAAGGACCGCGGCATGACTGTCGGTGTCCGGGTTGCTCAGGAGGTCGGCGTCGACCGACTGGCCTGTGCCTCGACGGGGAACACCTCCGCTGCGCTTGCGGCCTATGGTGCTCGCGGCGGCATGGAGACGCTCGTCCTTCTGCCCGCCGGGAAGGTCGCGGCCGGCAAAATCGCACAGGCGAGCCTCCACCGCGCCCGTATCCTCGAAGTTGACGGTAACTTCGACCAGTGTCTCGACATCGTGCAGGACCTCGCCGCCCGCGGCGAGGCCTACCTCCTGAACTCGCTGAACCCCTTCCGTCTGGAGGGCCAGAAGACCATCGGGCTGGAAATTATGGAGGAGTTCTACGCTGACAACGGCGAGTACCCGGACCGCATCGTCCTGCCGGTCGGCAACGCCGGCAACACCGCGGCGCTGTACAAGTGCTTCCGCGAACTCGTCAAGGCTGGCGCAATCACCGAGAACCAGGTGCCCAAGCTCACCGGCGTCCAGGCCGAAGGTGCCGCCCCGATGGTTGAGGCCATCGAGAACGGATACGAGGACACCCGCCGCTGGGAGGACGTGGAAACCCGCGCGACCGCCATCCGCATCGGCAACCCGGTCAACGCGCCGAAGGCGCTGCCGGGCATCCGGGAGACCGGCGGCACCGCTGTCGCCGTCTCTGACGAGGAAATTACCGAAGCGCAGCGCGACATCGCCGGGGAAGGCGTCGGCGTCGAACCGGCCTCTGCGGCCTCCGTCGCTGGCCTCCGGAAGCTCCGCCGCGAGGGCGAGGTCGACAGCGACGAGTCGGTCGTCTGCCTGACTACGGGCCACCTGCTCAAAGACCCCGAGGCGGCCGCCGAAGCCGGGAACGAGCCGGAACCGGTCGCTAACAGTACCGAGGCCGTACTGGACCTCATCGAAGAACCGTCGTCAGTCACTGATACGGTTCGCCGACAGGTGTCGAAGGCCGCCGACGCGCCGCTGGTCCCGGCGCTGGTCGCCGGCGGCCTCGGCGTCGCGTACCTCTACCGGAAACTCCTCTCGAAGAAGTAACGTCGGCGGCCGGGGCCGCAAACAGCGGGGCTGTTCTCAGCTATCCGGTAGAACACTGGCTGTGTTGGCTCCTGCAGACGGTATCTTGCTGTTTCTACCCAGCAGACATATCTATCTGGTTCGGGAACACCGAGCCAATGGATGTACTGCGTGTCCCAGCGCAATCGCTCCGGCCGAGAATCGCCGCCGAACGGCCGCCGACGCTGACCGCAATAGCGGCCCGGGACGAACTGTGACGGGCGTCTACGAGCGGGCGCTGGGTGAGGCCGCGGTCGACCTCCATCCCAAAGTCCGCGACCGGTACAGCCTCGCCCCGGACGACGGGACGGTCTGTGTCGGTCGCGGTGAGATGGACATCACCCGTGGAACGCTGGTTCTCCCGGCGCTGTACGCGATGACGACCCAGAACATGCTGTTCCCTGAAGCCGGCGAGGACGTGCCGTTCTCGGTGACGACGGTGGCCTACACGACCGAGGGCGGTGACGAGGCGATGACGACCCGCCGCGCGTTCGACTTCGGCGGCACCACTCGCCTGTTCGACTCCCTGACCGTCTGGGACGCCGAGGCCGAGCGACTGCTGGACTTTCTGGGGACCCACGGACGAATCGCCAGCGAACTCCACCCGCGGGTCGAGGACGGCGTGCTGGTCGTGGCCGGCGGCCGGCAGTGGGCTCGGCTGGGTAATCGGTACGTCCCGCTGCCGGGCCCACTTGCTGCCGACGTTGAGGTGCGCGACCGCTACGACGAGACCGACGAACGCTACCACGTCACCGCGACTGTCGAGAACGACCTCGTGGGCCACATGCTCGGCTACCGCGGGACGTTCACGCAGGACCAGACTGCCAGCGACGGGACGCCCGACGAGCTACGCATCGTCCGCGGGCTCGACCGGCTCCCGCCGCGATGAGCGACCGCGCCGGCGGGTCCCGGCAGCCAGCACTCGGCAGTGTCGCCAAGCCGTCTATCCGGGGCATCGCCGTGGCGGACCTGAGCGCGGTGCTTGGTGCGGTGGTCTGGCTGGCGATGACGGTCACAGGCGAACTGGCCGCTATCGAACGGGCGCTCGCCCTCGCGCCGCTTGTGCTGGTCCCGCTCGCCCTCCGCACGGCGGTGACCGGAGCGTTCGAGGCACCTGTCAGTCGGCTCACGACCACAGCCATCTGGCTCCAGCCGGTCGGTGCACTCCTGTTTGCGGTATCGCTGGTCGTTCCGTCACCAGCACTGCTGGCCGCCGCGCTCGCAACGCCGTGGCTTGCGGTCACCGGCCTCCTCGGACTCGCCGCGCTCGCACGGATCCGGGTTCGAAGCGGCCTGACGCTCCCGGAGACGGCTATCGACGCCGGCTTCGCCTACGTCTCAGTTGGCGCGGTCGCGCTCCTGCTGGCCCATCTCGACCTGACGTTCTGGTTCGACCGCGTCATCATTCGGCTGACGGCGGTCCATTTCCACTACGCCGGGTTCGTCCTCCCGGTCGCGGCGGGACTGACCGGCCGACACCTCGGTGACCGCTCGCGGGGATTCCGAACCGTTGCGGGTGTCATCCTCGTCGGCCCGGCACTCATCGCGGTCGGCATCGCCTTCTCGCCGCTGGTGGAGGTCGTCGCAGTGAGTCTCTTCACCGTCGCCGTCGCGGCCTTCGGCGTCGTGGTCCTGCGTCGCGTCGTCCCCACCTGTCCCCAACTGCAGGGGCTCTTGCTCGGCATTTCGGCCGTGGCGCTCCCGATCTCGATGGCGCTTGCGCTCGGCTACGGGGTGTCGACGTTCACCGGCCGCTCGCTGGGTCTGACGATTTCGACGATGGTCGCGCTCCACGGCTCGCTCAACGCCTTCGGGTTCGGGCTGTGTGCGACGCTCGGGTGGCGGCTCTCGGTCCAGTGACGCCGGTCAGTGCTCCGCTCGCTCCGGCTCTAACCGGTAGCGCGTCGTCTCCTGTCCGTCGAACCGGGGGCCGTTTCCGGTCGAGGTGAACCCAACCGCCTCGACGGCGGCCCGGACTTCTGATTCGTCTTCCGGCAGCAGTAGCTCCACGGACATGTGTTCCCGGCGCGCGAACTCGATAGGGTCGGTCAGGAGTACTTCGCAGGCGTCGCTCGACCCGGCCAGTTGCGTTACGTGGACGGTCCCACGCTCGGCGTCGAAGCTCACGAACCCCACGATGTCGTCGTCCTCTTCGGCCACGCGGACGGTGCGGTCGTGAACGAGGTTCTGCATCACGTCCGGCGGCCCGTCAGCGAGGGTGGCCAGTCGCTCGGCGTCGTCCTCGATAGCGTCGCGGATATCCATGCATATGTGTGGGAACCCCACGCAAATAAACGGTGTGTCGGACGCTTCGGGTCGCGTTCGCTTCCGTAGCAGTAGGTCGTCACGCGACGGACTCTGTCGGGTCCTGCCGACAGTGCGGTGTGGAAACAGATGGACACAGTTATCCCGAGCGACGGATAACGCGAGGGCAATGACTCACGTACACATGGACACGGTGGTAGCATGCGCGTAGTCGCCAAGTTCGGTGGGACGAGCCTCGGCAGCGGCGACCGCATCAACCGGGCCGCTGACTCGATTGCTGCGGCCGTCCAGCAGGGCCACGAGGTCGCGGTCGTCGCCTCGGCGATGGGCAACACGACCGACGAACTGCTCGACGAGATCAACTACGACGCCGACTCCGCGGACCGCGCCGAAATCGTCTCGATGGGCGAACGGACCTCCGTTCGGATGCTCAAGGGCGCACTCGCCGCCCGCGGTATCGAGGCCGTCTTCCTCGAACCCGGCAGCGAGGACTGGCCGATCATCACCGACGAGTATGGCGAGGTCGACGTCGAGGAGACACAGAAGCGTGCCCACGCGCTGGCCGGCCAGCTCAAGGACGTCGTCCCGGTCATCACCGGCTTCCTCGCCGAAGATTATCAGGGCAACGTGACGACGCTCGGCCGCGGCGGCTCCGACACGAGCGCCGTGATGATGGGCGACTACATGGACGCCGACGAAGTCGTCATCGTCACCGACGTCGAGGGTGTCATGACCGGGGACCCGCGTGTCGTCGAAGGCGCACGGAACGTCGGCAAAATATCCGTCGACGAACTCCGTTCGCTGTCCTTCCGCGGGGCCGAGGTGGTCGCGCCGTCGGCGCTATCATACAAGAGCGACGACCTCGGCGTTCGCGTCGTCCACTACCAGCACGGCGACCTGCTCTCCGGTGGCACGTCCATCGAGGGCGAGTTCCAGAACCTCATCGACCTGCAGGAACAGCCAATCGCCTGCGTCACCGTTGCCGGCCGCGCTATCCGGAACAGCCCGGGCATCCTCGCGGACCTGTCAGGCGCTATCGCCGACGAGGAGATAAATATCGAGGCCAACTCCTCGGGGATGGACTCGCTGACGTTCTACGTCGACGAAGACGACGCCGAGGAAGCCGAGGCGCTGCTGCACGCCCGTATCGTCGACGACGAGACGCTCTCGTCGGTCACCGTCGAGGACGATATCGCCGTCATCCGTGTCACCGGCGGCGATCCGAGCCAGTCGGCGCTCGCCCATCAGGTCGTCGAACCGCTGGCCGACGCGCACATCCACCTCTACGACGTGATTACGTCCGCGACGTCGGTCTCCGTGTTCGTCCCGTGGGAGGACCGCGAACAGGCCCTCTCGCTCGTGCAGGACGTATTCTGATCGCTGGGTACTTGTTAGTCGGTTGAGGAGGCCTGCTCGAACCGGCTCGCGGGCAGCAGGAGTTCGCTGACTTCGGGCAGGTGTTTCAGGTTGTAGACGATTTTCGCGTCGTCAGACACCGGTGCGGCGATACACGAGAGCCGAATCCCCTTTTCGGTGAGGTCCGGCGGGAGAATGTGGCTCGCCGGCGACGGCATCTCGCCTTCGACGACTGCGACGGCGCAGTTCGTACACGCGCCGCCGCGGCAAGCAAAGGGCCACGCAAAGCCGTTCTTCTCGGCCGCTTCCAGCAACGTGTCGTTCGGATCGACGTAGAACCGCCCGAAATCAGACGACCGCAAGTTCGCGTCGGCGGCTTTCTCGAACAGATCCTCGTCTTCGAGCGCCCAGCCGTGGTCCTCCAGCACCTCGAAGTTGAGAAACTCCACCAGCGGGTCGTCCGGTTCCGGCGGGGCTTGCTCAGTCTCGGACCCGGGTTCGCCCGTCGGTGACTCGTCCGGTAGCGGGTCCCCGGGCTCGTAGCCGTTCTGCAGTCGCTCGTAGGCGTCTTTGACCGCCTGGAACTCCTCCGTCGAGCCGCCCTGGTCCGGGTGGGCTTCCTTCACCCGCTCGCGGTACGCATCGACGATCTCCCCGTCGTCCGCGTCCGGCGGAATTCCGAGGACCTCGAATGGGGACTCCACACCACACGGTAGCGGTCACGGACATAAATTCCCTCCTCCCGCTGCAGTTTCTGCAGGCTGCCGGCGACAGGCGACGTCCACTCCCTGTGGCTACCGGCCCTGCGTCAACCGGAAGCCGATTTGCCGCGGCAGGTCAGCGTCGGTAACCGCGTCGATGACCTCGCTCGTGTCGTAGGCCACGCGGTGCTCCTCGACAGTCAGGTCCGCGAGGTCGAGCACGGCGTAGGCTGCCCGGTGGTCCTTGTCGCGGGGCTGGCCTACGCTGCCGGGGTTCGTCACGATGCCGTCCTCGTACACCTCGTGGTGCTGATGGTGTGTGTGCCCCATCACGAGTACGTCCTCGTCGCCCAGCAGGTCCGGGCCGAATTCCTCGGGGAACGTATAGTGGTCCGGGTCGTCCGGGTGGCCGTGGACGAGTTTTACCCGGCCGTCACACACGCGGCGCTCGTCGGGCAGCGCCGCCAGCCACTCGATCTGCTCGTCGGATAACTGCTCCGTGGCGTGTTCGACGCCGGCCTGGGCCATCCCGTTGAACGCGAACGGCGTCTCGGCGGCGACCGCCCTGTCGTGGTTGCCCATCACCGTCGGGACTTCTTCGGTCGGCCAGGGAACGTCCGCTGGGAGCCCATCGGTGTGCCCCCGCATCGCGTCGACACAGTCGGCGTGCCAGGGTTGTAGCCGACCACGTCGCCCGCACAGACCAGCCCGTCAACCGGCGGCATATCCGCAAGCACCGCCGCTAGCGCCACCCGATTGCCGTGGATATCAGAGAGTATGCCGAGTTCCATTGCTAGTGTCTACCCCCTGTGGGGTCTTGAGTGTCGGTCCTGGCTCAGTATCTGTGTCCGCTGCGTGGCCATCTGCTCACTCCCCGTTGTACACTGCCACGTCGAACTCGCCAGCCGACCCCGCGACGCCGGCCGAACAGACGGCGTGCTCGTACTCGTGGTCGTACACCTCGCGGGCCACCTCGCTGGCGTCGGTCGCGGCCAGGTCGAACGCCGTCGGACTGTCCTCCTCGTAGGTCGCCACCAGCGTCGGCTCGGTGACTTCCTCGACCAGCAGCGCGTCCCGGCGGACGGTCCCGATGACCGCCCCCGGCCCGTCGGCGTTGGTCGTCGGGTCCGCCCCGTCGACGCCGACGAT
>NZ_WPCB01000034.1:0-36830 GCF_009741785.1 Haloarcula sp. CBA1122 | reverse complement strand
GCCTACGGCTTCGAGTCGTACCGCGCCGCCATCGGAGCGCCGCTGTGGGCGGTCCTGCTCGTCCTGACGGCTCTCGTGGCCGCCACCGCGGTTCTCTCGGTGCGGGACCACGCGCCGGCCGTTGCCGGTGAGGCGTTCCTGCTGGGATACGTCACGGCCTACGTCGGACTCGACGCCGCGTCCTTCGTCGTCTCGCCGGCCTACGTCGTGCTTCTCACGGCCGGGCTGGTGACCATCGCCGCCGTCCGGCCGTGGAGCCGGCTCGTCCTCGGCAGCGTCCTCCCGGCCTACGTGCTCCACATCGCCTGGATGAACAGGCTAGAGCCACCCGAAGCGGTTGCCACCGCTGTTCTCGTCGCGACGTTCGCCGTCTACGCCGCTGGTGTGTACGTGCTCCGTGCGAGCGACCGAACGGACCGATGGCACCGCCGACTGGTGGAAGCGACGACGGGGCTCAATGCCGTGTTCGCCGCAATCCTGCTGGAAGGCGTCGTTCGTCGACTCATCCCGACAGCGCCAGACGGGGTGGCTGTCGGCGCAGTCGGACTCGCTCTCGGCGGCGTCTACGCCGTCACGGAGTCACGCCTCGGACAGCAAGACAGCGCGGCTGGGGTGCTGGCCGTCGTGCTACTCGCCGTCAGCGTCGTCCTCGCGGCCGACCCGTTCCTCGCGACCGCTGGGCTCCTCCTCCTGCTCTGTGGGGCGCTGGCGCTCGGATCTCGCCACGACGCGATGGCAGTTCGTATCGGCGGGCACCTCGTCGCCGTCGGGACCGTCGCCAAACTGCTCGCCGTGGACGCGACCGAATTACCGGCGTTCTCGCTCGCGGACCCGCTGGCGACCGCGATGGGGCGACCAGCCGCATACCTGCTGGGAATCGCGGTCTTCTACGCGCTCGGTCGGTGGTTCGGCGGCGCATCGACGACGGTGCCAGGCACTGACCGCGAACTCTCGGTGGCTGCGCCGTACGCCTGGACGGCGACCGGGCTCGCGGTGGTGCTTCTGGGACTGGAGCTTTCGGGGGGCGGGGCTGTCGGTTGCGTGGGCCGTCCTGGGGCTCGCGTTCGTCGGGGTTGGCCTCGCGCTGGACGCCCGCAGTCGTCGGCTTCAGGGCGTCGTCGTCCTCGGCCTGGTGACGACCAAGGTGTTCCTCTACGACACACAGGGGCTCGATACGCTCGCCCGGACCCTCTCGTTCCTCGTGCTGGGTGGCATCCTCCTCGTCGCCTCGTACGCGTACGCCCGCTGGCAGGGTGAGGAGCCACTCAGGCGACTCTCTGGAGAACAGCCGCCGCGTTCCGCTGAATCAGAACACGGCCGCCACAAAGGGTTTTGCCGGTCCCTGCCCTCCCACCGGTTGTGACCGCGTACGACCTCTCTCGCTATCTGAACGTCCGGAGCGCCTACGGCAGTTCGTTCGCGCCGGACGGGACGCTCGCCTTCCTGATGAATACGACCGGCGTCGCCCAGCTCTGGTCGCTTACCGAACCCCACGGCTGGCCCGAACAGTTGACGTTCTACGACGACACTGTGAGCTTCGTCGACTTCTCGCCCGAACGCCAGGAACTCGTCTTCGGCATGGACGAGGGCGGCAACGAGCGGGCGCAACTGTACCGGCTCGACGCGGACGGGCGCGTCCACGACCTCACCGGGATGCCCGACGCGAAACACCGCTGGGGCGGCTGGTCGCCGGACGGCGAGCGCTTCGCCTTCGCGTCGAACCGCCGCGACGAAGCCGCCTTCGACATCTACGTGCAGGACCGCGACGCGACCGGCGACAACGCAGAACTGGTCTGGGAGGGCGACGGCTGGCTCTCCGTGGGCGGGTTTTCGCCCGACGGTGAGCGACTGCTGGTCAGCGAGGCCCACTCCAGTTTCGACCAGGACATCTACGTGCTGGACATCGACAGCGGAGACCTCAGCCATCTCACGCCGCACGAGGGGAAGGTCCGCTACACGAGCGCGTCGTGGGGGCCGGACGGCGATGCGGTGTATCTCGTCACCGACGCCGAGAGCGACACGCTCGAACTGGCCCGCCTCTCGGTCGACGGCGACCTCGACATCGTGCGCTCGGACGACCAGTGGAACATCGACGGTGTCGCGCTGGACAAGGACAGCGGCCGTCTCGTGTACTCGCGCAACGTCGACGGCTACAACGAACTCACCGTCGGCGAACTGACGGGGCCGACGACCATCGAGACGTTCCCGACGCCGGACCTGCCGGGCGGGCTGGCTGGCGGCGTCGCCTGGGGCCCCGATGCCGAGCGTTTCGCCGTTAGCGTCACCGGACGGACGGTCAACACCAACGTGTTCGTCGTCGAGGCCGAAACCGGCGAGAGCGAACAGTGGACGGCCGCTTCGACGGCCGGCATCCCGCGCGAGACGTTCATCGAGCCAGAGGTCGTCCGGTTCGACTCCTTCGACGGGCGAGAGATTCCAGCGCTGTTCTCCCTGCCGAACGGTGCGAACGGGGCCGGTGCTGACGGCGACACGCCCGTCATCGTCGACATCCATGGCGGCCCGGAAAGCCAGCGCCGCCCGTCGTTCTCGGGCCTGACCCAGTACTTCCTCTCGCGGGGGTACGCGGTCTTCGAGCCCAACGTCCGCGGGTCGACCGGCTACGGAAAGGCTTACACGCACCTCGACGACGTCGAAAAGCGGATGGACTCGGTAAAGGACCTACGGGCCGGCGTCGACTGGCTCCACAATCACTCGGCTGTCGATCCCGACCGAATCGTGGCGATGGGCGGCTCCTACGGCGGTTTCATGGTGCTGGCGGCGTTGACGGAGTACCCCGACCTCTGGGCGGCCGGCGTCGACGTGGTCGGCATCGCCAACTTCGTGACGTTTCTGGAGAACACCGGTGACTGGCGACGCGAACTCCGCGAGGCCGAGTACGGCTCTCTCGACGAGGACAGGGAGTTCCTCGAATCCATCTCGCCGATCCAACAACGTCGACCGCATCGACGCGCCGCTGTTCGTCCTCCACGGGGCCAACGATCCGCGTGTTCCGGTCGGCGAGGCCGAGCAGATCGCCGAGCAGGCGGCCGAACGGGGAGTTCCCGTGGAGAAGCTCGTCTTCGACGACGAAGGACATGGCATCAGCAAGCGGGAGAACCGCATCGAGGCCTACACCGCTGTCGTCGAGTTCCTCAACGAGCACGTCTGAGAGGTCCGGTCGAATGCTGTGACGGACGGTATTACGGGGGATCACAGCCGGCGCACAGGGTAGTTTCAAACTGTGAGAGCGTTCAGGCGGATTTATTACGCTGCCGAAGCACCGTTTCGTATGGAGATAGCCGAGCGCTCGCGAGCGCGGGTGCAGGAACGCCTCGCCCGGCTCGAACAGGAGTTCGGCTCGACGCCGGTGGACCAGACCACCTTTTCGGTGGGTTCGGAGGCGTACCAGCGTGCTGTCGAGCGCTCACGGGAAGGACAGGTGGACGTACACGCGTTCGTCCACAACGAGTCGGGCGACGTGCTACTCAGCGACGCCGACGGGTCCTGGGAGATACCACAGGGACAGACACAGGGGGCCGAGCGGCCGGCGGCAGCGGCCGAACGAGTCGTCACCGAAACAGCCGGCGTCTCGTGTACCATTCGGGACGCGGTTCGGGCGACCATCTGTGGTGTGCGAAACGAGGCAGACCCGGACGCCGAGACGGTGTATCGACTCAGTATCGTGTTCGACGCCGAAATCAACAGGGCCGCGCCCGGCGGCAGTGACGCCGAGACGGTCGCTGAGGCCGAAGCGTCGATTCGATGGGACGACTCAAGCGATGTCGCGGTCGCGGAACTGGTTTAGATAACGCCGGTGACCGTCGCCGCTTCGATCGCCGCTTCTTCACTCATACCGTCCCCGAGCACCGTGTAGCGGTCGCGGATCTGGTGAGCTGTGGTCAGCGCTTCGATCACCGTCTCGTCGTCGATACCAAGTTCGTCTGCCGTCGTCGGCGCGCCGATGGCCGCCAGCGCGTCTCTGGCGTCTTTCCACTTGCCTTTCTGGCCGCTGTGGAGGTACTCGGTCATTATCGAGCCGACACCGACCTGATGGCCGTGGAGCGCGCCGTCGGGGACGAGCCGGTCCAGCTGGTGGGAAAACAGGTGTTCTGCGCCGCTCGCCGGCCGGGAGGAGTCAGCGATGGACATCGCGACGCCGGAGGAGACGAGCGCTTTCACGACAATCCACGAGGACTCCTCCAGCCCCTGTTTTATCGAGTCGGCGCTCTCGACGAGCATCTCGGCGGTCATCTGGGAGAGCGCGCCGGCGTACTCGGAGTAGTGGACGTTCTTCAGGCGATGGGCAAGCTGCCAGTCCCGAACCGCAGTGTAGTTCGAGATGATGTCGGCACAGCCAGCAGTGGTCAGCCGCCAGGGGGCCTCTGCCAGCACCTCGGTGTCGGCGATGACGGCCAGCGGCGGTTCGGCGGCGACGCTGTGGCGCGTATCACCTTCGGGGACAGAGCCGCGGCCGGAGACGATGCCATCGTGGCTCGCGGCCGTCGGGACCGAGACGAAGCCCAGTCCCAGGTCGTCGGCCGCCATCTTCGTGATGTCGATAGCTTTCCCACCGCCGACACCAAGCAGGAAGCCCGCGTCGATGTCGCTCGCGTGGTCGATGACCTGCTGGACGGCGTCGAAACTGGCCTCCTCGATGACGATCTCGGATGGGTCGTACCCCTCGTCCTCGAACTGTGCGACGACCCGCTTGCCGGCGACATCGTGTGGCGTCGGACTGGAGACGACGAGCGGTCGGCCGGTCAGGTGGAGTTCGCTGACGGCCTCTATCGTCTGCCCGAGGACTCCGTGCCCGACCACGACGTTCCGGGGGAGGCGAATCCAGGTGCGTTTCTCGAACATGGTTGCCTGTCTCCGGGCACGCGTGAAAACAGTTTAGGTGCAACTGGCGGTCCGACTGTGCAGTAACCGAAATCTTTTGACAACAATTACACGCCAGTTTTCCAAAAACAATTATTAACATCACTGTTTGGGTGCGCCTGTCATGGCACATGACACGACTGACGACGGTATGCGGGCGTCTCGGCGGACATTTCTGAAAGCGACCGGTGTGGCCACGGCAGCGGCCGCCACCGGCGCAGGTGTTGGGACCGCCGCGGCGCAACCGGACGTCGATTCGCTCATCGGCGACCTCACACTGGAGCAGAAAGCGGCCCAGATGACACAGGTCGCGATCAGCTCCTTCGAGGCGGAGCCGGAGGAATCAAACGTGCCCGACAGCTTCGGGGTCGACACGGTCGGCGAGTACTTCAGCGAACTCGGCATCGGGTCGATCCTCTCGGGTGGGGCCGAGCCGCCGAGCTTCGACGCCAGTAGCGTGGTCGAGGGCATCAACGCTCTCCAGAAGTACAACCTCAACAACGCCGACCACGACATTCCGTTCCTCTACGGCGTCGACGCGACACACGGAAACGGCCTGCTGGAGGGGGCAACGGTGTTCCCCCAGCGGCTGAACATGGGTGCGACGCGAGACTTGAGTCTGATCGCAGAGGCCGAGCGCCACACGAGCGACTCGACGGCGTCGATGGGGGCACACTGGACGTTCGCACCGACGACGGACCTCCAGCGGGACCCCCGCTGGGGCCGCTTCTTCGAGGGCATCAGCGAGGACCCGAAACTCGAAGCAGATGTCTCGCGAGCGCGGGCGCGAGCGCTTGAGGACGACGACCGGCTGACGGCGTGTGTCAAACACTTCGCGGCCTACTCGGTCCCGAACAACGGCAACGACCGCGCACCGGCTTCGACGTCGCTGCGTGACCTCCGGACGAACATCCTCCCGCCGTACCGGGAGGCGCTGGAGTCCGAACCCGGGACAGTGATGGTCAACAGCGGGTCGATAAACGGAGTTCCGGCCCACGCCTCCCACTGGCTGTTGACGACGCTGCTCCGGGACACCTACGGCTACGAGGGGATGGTCGTCTCGGACTGGGACGACCTCAACCGGATGATCACGAACCACGACTACGCGCCAGACTTCGAGACGGCGACCGAGATGGCCATCAACGCCGGCGTGGATATGTACATGATTGGCAACGGCGGCGACGCGCCGGGCCCAGTCCAGTTCATCGACACCGTGGTCGGTCTCGTCGAAGACGGCGCGATTCCGATGGAGCGCATCGACGAAGCGGTCCGCCGCATCCTCGAACTGAAGGCCGACCTCGGCCTGTTCGAGCAGCCGACAGTCGACGAGTCCCGCATCGGCAACGTGCTCGGCGGCGCACAGGAGACCGCCGAAACGATGGCCAAGGAGTCGCTGGTCCTCCTGAAAAACGACGCGGACACGCTCCCGCTGTCGGGCGACGAGAGCGTCCTGCTGACCGGCCCCGGCGTCGACGGCGACGGCAACAACACCCGCGCGCTGATGCAACACGGCGGCTGGACGCTGGGCTGGCAGGGGGCCAGCGCCGGCGGCCCGTATCCCCGCCAGAATCTCCTCGAAGAAGAGCTGCGATCCCGCGTCGGCAGTCTCACCCACGTCCCCACCTCATATGAGAACACCACCTGGTGGGCCGGCGAGGGCGACGGCGAGAACCAGCAGAGCGACGAGAACGGGAATTTCGATTTCACCGATGAACAGCGGTCACAGGTCGAGTCGGCGACCCCCGAATCCGACGCCGTGGTCGTCGTTATCGGCGAGGGGACCCACAACGAAGGCTTCGGCGACCGTGACGAACTGGTACTCGACGAGTCCCAGCAAGCGCTTCTGGATACCGTCGTCGCGTCCGCCGACGATTCGACGCCGATCATCGGCGTCATGCTCGCCGGCGCGCCGCGGGGGTCCCCGGAGACGTTCAGCCGGCTCGACGCCCTCCTGTTTGCCGGCCAGCCCGGCAGCGACGGCGGGGTCGCCATCGCCGAGACGATGGTCGGCGAGTACAACCCCTCGGGCAAGCTCCCGTTCAGCTGGCCCGAGAACGTCGGCACGACGCCCGTGCAGTACAACCGCTACGAGCCGACGTCGACGGGCGGAACGGACAACACTGCGATCTACGAGTACGGCCACGGCCTCTCCTACACTGACTTCGAGTACGGGAGCATCTCGATCACACAGCCCACCGTCGGCAACCCGGCCAACCAGTCCGAAGTGACCGTCGGCGTCGAGGTGACAAACACCGGCCGGATGGCCGGCGAGCACATAGTCGAAGTGTTCAATACCCAGTCCTACGGCTCGGTGCTCCAGCCGAAGCGCCGCCTGCTCGGCTACGAGCGCGTCTCGCTGGATTCCGGCGAGTCAGCCACGGTGGACGTGACCGCCGACCTGACGGCGTTAGAAATCGTCCCCGGTGACGTGCTCGGAGTCGTCCCGAAGGTCGTTGAAGCCGGCGAGTACGAACTCACTGTCGGCCAGGACGGCCCGACGACCACGCTCACCGTCCAGAACACGGCGAGCATCACCGAACCGGACCCTGTTCCGGGCCTCCCGAACGGGTCAGGGGGCAACCCCGGTCAGAGCAATGGGAACGGGAGCGGAAACAACGGCAACAACGGGAACGGAAATGGCAACGGCGACAACACCAGCCGCGACCCCACCATGGAAGACGTCGTCGACCTGCTCGACGAGGTCCGGCAGCGTTCCTGAGACGGTTCCCGCGACCGACTCCGCAGTGTTTCCGCTGGCCACCGGACATCAAAGGACCGCCACGTCCAGAGGCACGCCGGCCCGCTCGCACGCCCACAAATCATTATATATACTCAGTGATGCTATCTGAAACAGCGATCCAATGACACGAAGCCAGCTAACACGGTTTGAGCGGGACAGTTATGCCTGACTCCACACGCCAACCCAACGCGGCCGTCCGGGACCGACTCCAACAGTACGGACTCTCCGAGACAGAGGCGGAAACCTACCTCGCTGTCGTCGAAACGGGACCGGCGACAGCCCGGACGGTGGCTGAAACAGCGGGGGTCTCCAAGAGCTACGTGTACGACATCTGTGATTCGCTGGCCGCGGACGGCTTCGTCACCGTCGACGACCACCGGACGCCGACGGTCATCCGTGCGACGCCCCCGTCGGAGGCTTTCGGCACGCTGAAGCGCGAACTCGACACGCTGGAGACGGCAGTACAGACCCGGTACGAGAACAACTCGGCCGACGACAACTCCTTCGAGGTGGTCAAATCCAGACCGACCATCATCAAGCGCCTGAAACAGCACATCGAAGCCGCCGAATGCGAGGTCGTGCTCCAGGTCCCGGCCCGTCGGCTCCCGGAGATCCGCGACACGCTCCGCCGTGCCCGCGAGCGGGGCATCCTCGTGCTTCTGACGCTGTCGAGCTACGACGCGGCAACGACGGAACTGGAACTGGAGGGCGTCGCCAACGCCGTCCGTCTCGGCCTCGACGGCGCGCCCTCGTTGCTTGCGACGGACCAGCAGCGCGGGTTCGTCTCTCCGTCGACGATGCTCAGTTGGGACCACGACGAAACGAACGCGATCACGTTCACGCAGGAGGCGGTCGCGGCGGTGTTAGTCGGTTCCTACCTGGGCAATTACTGGCCGATAGGTGAGGAGGTCCTCCTTTCGCGGCCGCCATCGCTTCCGGCCCGGTACGACATGTTCCGCCCCGTCGTGTTCACGACCACGCTCGCGCTCCGGGCCGGCGAGTCCGTCGTCGCCGACCTGTACGCGCGGCCGACAGGCTCCGACGACGATTTCGAAGTGATATCCGGCGAGGTGGTCGATGTCCGACAGAACCTCGTCGAACCGCACAACAGCGACTTCGGGTTCGAGAACTCGCTGGTCGTCGACACCGGACAAGACCACATCGCTGTCGGCGGATACGGCGCGTTCTTGGAGGACTACGAGGTCAAGCACACGACGCTCCGCCGGGCGTAGTGATCACCCGGTCAGGCGGTCGATAAGCGTCGCTTCCGTGTCTCGGTCCGGGCCGAACTCCCGGCCGGTTCGGTCGTTCTCCCGATGCTCGGCGACGGTCACGGCCAGCGCCGTCTCGTGGGGCGTCGACGACCAGCCCAGGTCGCGGAGCTTCGCCGTCGACAGCAGATGCGGCGAGTCGCGGTAGATGGGGAAGTCGTCGGGGTCCAGTCCCGCCGCCGCGAGCTCACGCTCGCCGACGCCGATGGTCTCGACGGACGTGTCATGTACTCCGGCGAGCAGGTCAACCCACTCCCGGAGCGTCGGCGCGTGCTCGTCGCCGACGTTGTAGGCTTCGCCGGCCGTCCCTCGCTCCGCGACGAGGCGAAGCGCGCTCGCCACGTCCTCGACGTAGGCCATCTGCCACAGACTGAGGCCGTCGCTAGGTACCACAATTCGGTCGTACTCGGCCACGCGGTCCACCCAGTAGGCGAACCGCTCGGTGTAGTCGTAGGGGCCGTACACGACGGTCGGCCGGACGCTCATCGCCCGCACGCCGTCCTCCGCGGCGGCGAACACCTCGCGGTCGCCTTCAGCTTTCCGTGGCCCGTAGGTCTCCGCGCTGTCGGTTGTCGCCTGCGCCTCGGTACAGCCCGCAAGCGGCGTCTCCCCCTCCCGCTTGGGCGTCCGTTCGACGCCGTAGGCCGCACCACTTGAGATATACACGTACGCGTCGACGTCGGCAAACACGTCGGTCGCCGCCCGGACATCTTCCGGGAAATACGCTACGCAGTCGACGACTACGTCGGGATCGATCTGCTTGCGGGCGGTTTCGAGTGTGTCCCGCTCGTTCCGGTCGCCCTTGATGTGAGTGACATCGGAGTTCGCGAACGGATTCGAGCGCTGGCCGCGGGTGAGCATCGTCACGTCGTAGCCCGCGTCGCGGAACTCGGTGACCGTGTGTCGGCCGATGAACCTGCCGCCGCCGATGACGAGGACGCTGTCCATACGCTGTGCTCGGACGGGACCAGCAAAACAGTGTGGCTCACCGCCGGAGTCTGCCGCAGGTCCGACAGTCGATACCGATTGTTTGCCGGGGCGGCAAGACGACCGGTTTCTCCGCAGAATGCGATGATAGAACCGGCAATGTACGGTTCAAGACGACGTCTCACGCCAGTCCCGTTGCGGGTGTTTTTATGTAACCGGATAGTAGCAGACCCAGTGACGGGTCAGTTGCGTGCTGTCTCTTCGGTCATTTCAGTTATCCTTCTCGTGGCGGTAACTGTCGTTCTCGCGGCAGTGCTGTCTATGGCGACGGTTGACCTCGCGGAGACGTTGGATGATACAGCGCCCGTAATCGGCCAATCAGACGGTGAGTTCGCCGCACAGGATGGGTTCGACGGGGGCATCGTCCGTATCACGCACGTTGCTGGAGATGTCGTCCGTGTCTCGGATATCGAAGTGGCAGTCAGTGCCGACTGTAGCGGTGACGGAACTGAAAAGCACGGGCGGTTAGTCAATCTGCCGGCGAAATCCGGTGACCGGCCACAGAGTGACAACATCGAGGGCGACGATCTCTTCGACGAGAGCACTGGCTCGCTCACGGAGCGCGGTGCCGATGATACCGGGGCACTGGTTACGGACGAGTTCCGCCCCGGTGACGTTATCATCTTCCGAATCGCAGGCGGGGACTGTGACTTGCAGTCGGGCGACACGGTAACCGTCCGAGTCGTGCACACCCCGTCGAACGCGGTTATTATCCGACAGGAATTAACTGCATGACTCGACAGGTACCCGGCACAGCGGGACAAAAACGAACGAGGCGCTCCTTCTTGCCTGTGGTCAGTTCCCGCCCGTTGCGTTCGTCACGTTTGTCGAGAACCCCGTATCGGCACTGGAAGTGTTTCCGCCGCTACTCCTGCCAGTCTGCAGGATAATCGGTGTCCCCTCGTCGTCAGTCGCCAGAATGACCTTATCCGAATCGTCGATGCTCTGCACGTACTGCTGTTTCAGCACGACCGGGTTGTCCCGAAGCGCCTCGCCGCGGATCTCGATAACCCGGGCGTCGGCTTCGGCCTGAATCTCCTGACGTTTCTTCTCGCGTTCGGCCTGTTGAATCTCGAACTTCTTCTCTTCGACGCGTTGCTTGGCGATTTCCTTGTCGTTGAGCGCCTGGTCGTACGAGTCCGGGAGGTCGACGTCACGGACCTGTACCTCTTCGAGGACGAGCGCTTCGCCCTCAAACGCGGATTCGAGTTTCTGCTGTGCCGCCTCACCAAGCCGCTCGCGGCCGCTGTTGGTGTATATTTCGCTTGTCTGGATACCGGCGGCCTCGTCACGGAGTTGCGACCGAACGGACGGTCGAATAAGCCGTTCCTCCGCCTGTTCGACGTTCCGCCATTCCGTGACGAACCCTGACGCGTCCGCTTCTTCGACCTTGTACCGGACGGTGATGTCGATGTCGACCGTCGTCCCGTTTATCGTCTGGACGGTCACCGCATCGGATTGGGCCGCTCTGTCGCCTTCGCCCTCGGTGTTGGCCATGGTGTAGGTCCGTGGCCGGATTTCCACGTCCTGGACCGAGTCCTTGACAGGCACGATGATGTGTGCGCCCGGTTGGAATTCAGCGCCGGTTACCGCGCCGAACGATTTCTGGACGCCGACGTGGCCTTCGGGGACCTGATGATAGCCACCGAACAGGGCCGTTGCGACGGCAAGGGCAACAACGATGCTGACGCCGATACGGAGGCCGCGGCCGACATCGATGTCGATATCCGACCCGGAATCAGGGCCAGGGTCAGGGATGTCACTCATGCTGTGCTCCGATGCGATACCACGGTTGGTTTACAGGGACCATGTCCCGCACTTTGGCCCGACGGCTATAGAGCCAGCGGTTGATTGTCACAGTGTCGCACTAGGGCTACCGGACCTCCCTCTCAATTGTGATCGAAAAAAGCGAGCTATTGCCGACTGATATCCAAAACCGACGAATAACCGCGCGTCAGTCGTCTGTCGAGGCGGCGAAGTCGGCTTCGGCGGCTTCGGCACTCGGCGCGGCCTTGGCCGGCGGCTCGTTGCGCACGTCGTCGCGCTCGCGGTCGGCGATGACCTCGGCGTAGGCGTCGGGCATCACCTTCGTGAAGTTCTCCACTTCGGCGTCCCAGTCATCGAGCAGTTCCGCCGCGCGGTCGGAGTCGGTGTAGGCGGCGTGGTTCTCGACGAGTCGGGTAATCATCTGGCGGTCCTTGCCTTCGAGGGTATCGGACAGCGACACCATGCCGGTGTTTGCCTTCTCGGCGAACTCGCCGTCGGGGTCGTAGACGTAGGCGACGCCGCCGGACATCCCGGCCGCGAAGTTCTTGCCCGTCTCGCCCAGCACGACGATAGCGCCGCCGGTCATGTACTCACAGCCGTGGTCGCCGACGCCCTCGACGACGCCCTTGACCCCGGAGTTTCGGACGGCGAAGCGCTCGCCGGCCATGCCGTTGACGTAGGCCTCGCCCTGGGTCGCGCCGTACAGCGCGACGTTGCCGATGACGATGTTCTCCGCCGGGTCGAAGGGAGCGTTGTCCGGCGTGTTCAGGATGAGCTTCCCACCGGAGAGCCCCTTGCCGACGTAGTCGTTGGCCGTCCCGGTCAGTTCCATCGTCACGCCCTGTGCGAGGAACGCGCCGAAGGACTGGCCGGCCGTGCCGTCGAAGTCGACCCGGATAGTGTCGTCCGCGAGGCCGTCACTTGCGTGCTCGCGGGAGATGCGGTTCGAGAGCGTCGCCCCGACCGCACGGTCGACGTTGGTGATATCGGTGTCGATAGCGACCGGGTCGCCGCTGTAGATGGCGTCCTCGGCGGCGTCGATGAGGTCCCAGTCGAGTTGTTCGTCGACCTCGTGGGTCTGCTCGCGCTGCTTGTAGCGGCCGTCGTTGTCGGCCGGCTCAGCGATGACTCCCGAGAGGTCGAGCTTCTGGGCCTTGGGCTGGCTCACGTCGTCGCGCTGCTTGAGTACGCTCGGTCGGCCGATCATCTCGTCGATAGTCTCGAAGCCGAGTTCGGCCATGATCTCGCGCAGTTCCTGAGCCACGAACGTCATGTAGTTGATGACGTGCTGTGGCTCGCCGGGGAAGCGCTCGCGGAGGTTCTCGTTCTGCGTGGCGATGCCGACCGGGCAGGTGTTTTCGTGGCACTGCCGAGCCATCACACAGCCCGAGGTGACCATCGAGGCGGTCCCGAAGGTGTACCCCTCGGCACCGAGCAGGGCGGCGACGGCCACGTCACGGCCGGTCTTCATGCCGCCGTCGGTGGTCACCTTGATGCGCGAGCGCAGGCCGGTGGCCCGGAGCATCTGGTTGGCCTCCGAAACACCTAGCTCCCAGGGGAGCCCGGCGTTCTTGATGGAGGTCTTCGGTGACGCGCCGGTCCCGCCGTCGTGGCCCGAAATGTGGACCACGTCGGCGTTGGCCTTGGCGACGCCGGCCGCGATGGTCCCGATGCCGTCCTCGGAGACCAGCTTGACGTTGATGTCGGCCTCGGGGTTCGAGGCCTTGAGGTCGTGGATGAGCTGCTTGAGGTCCTCGATGGAGTAGATGTCGTGCAGCGGCGGCGGCGAGATGAGGCCGACGCCCGGCGTCGCGTACCGGACGTGGGCGATCATCTCGTTGACCTTCTTGCCGGGCAGGTGGCCGCCTTCGCCGGGCTTCGAACCTTGCGCCATCTTGATCTGGAGCTCGTCGGCCGACGCGAGGTAATCCGAGGTGACGCCGAAGCGGCCGGAGGCGACCTGCTTCGTGGTACACTCCTTCTCGGTGTCGAACCGCTCGGGCGGCTCGCCGCCCTCGCCGGTGTTGGCGTTGGCCCCAAGCCGGTTCATCGCGATGGCGTTGTTCTCGTGCATCTCGGGCGACAGCGACCCGAGTGACATCGCCGCCGTCTCGAAGCGCTCGACGATGTCCTCGACCGGCTCGACGTCCTCGATGGGGATGGACTCGCGGTCGGAGTCGAACTCAAGCAGGCCACGGAGCGTCTGGAGCTCCTCGTTCTGGTCGTTGACCAGCTCGGCGAACTCCTTGTACGTGTCGTAGTCACCCATGCGGACAGCCTGCTGGATCTTGCCGACCGTGTTGGGGTTCCACTGGTGGTGGATGCCGTTCGAGCGGAACTCGTACTCGCCCTGGCGGGGCATCTCCGGCTCTTCCTCGCTCCAAGCGATTTCGTGGCGCTGGGTGAGGTCGTCCTCGATCTCCTCGATGCCGATACCCTCCGTCCGGCAGGTCGTCCCCTCGAAGTACTCGGCGATGAAGTCCGAGGAGAGGCCGACGGCCTCGAAGATCTGAGCGCCCTGGTAGGACTCCACGGTGGAGATACCCATCTTGGCCATCGTCTTCAGAAGGCCGTCCTCGACGGCGGTGATGTAGGCGTCGATAGCGTCGGCGAGGTCCGCGCCGTCCGGTCCAGCGACCAGATCCTCGATGGTCTGGTAAGCCAGGTAGGGGTTGACCGCGCCAGCGCCGTAGCCGATGAGCGTCGCGAAGTGATGCACCGCACGCGGGTCGCCGGACTCGACGACGAGCCCGACGTGGTTGCGGAGGCCGTTGCGGACGAGGTGGTGGTGGACGCCACCGACGGCCAGCAGGCTCGGAATCGGCACGCGGTCCTCGCTGGCCGAACGGTCCGAGAGCACGAGGATGTCGTGCTCTTTGGCAGCGGCGTCGGCTTCGGCCCGCACGTCTTCGACGGCCTGCCGAAGGTCACCGCCCTTCTCGTAGGTGATGTCGAGGACTTTCGTTGACATGTCGTTCGCGTCCAGGTCCTTGATCGACGCCGTCTCCTCGTCGGTGAGGATCGGCGAGTCGAGGACGAGTTGGCGGGCGTGATCTTGGCTCTCGTCGAGCATGTTGCGCTGGAACCCGAGCCGGGATTCCAGCGAGGTGACGAGTTCCTCGCGGATGTAGTCGAGCGGCGGGTTCGTCACCTGGGCGAACAGCTGCTTGAAGTAGGTGAACAGCGGACGGTTGAACTGCGAGAGGACCGACAGCGGCGTGTCGTCGCCCATGGAGCCGACGGGGTCTTTCCCTTTCTCGGCCATCGGCTCGATGAGGTGGTCGACCTCGTCGTACGTGTAGCCGTACATGGCCTGGTGGCTTCGGAGGGCATCCGCGGGGTCCCGGGGCGCGTTGTCCCCGCGGTCGGCGACCTCGTCGAGGGCGACCTGTTCCTCGGCGACCCACTCGCCGTACTTGTCGTCCGTGATGTCGTCGAACACTTCGGCGTCGGGGATGACACGCCCCTCTTCGGGGTCGGCGAGGAAACACTGTCCGGGCTGGAGCCGGCCGCGTTCCCGAATCTCGCTCGCGTCGTGTTCCAGCGCGCCGGCTTCCGAGGACATCACGAGCGTGTTGTCCTCCAGCACGTCGTAGCGACACGGGCGCAGCCCGTTCCGGTCCAGCACGGCACCGATGCGGTCGCCGTCGGTGGCCGCGACGAGCGCCGGGCCGTCCCAGGGTTCGACCAGCGAGGCGTGGTAGTCATAGAAATCACGCCGGTCACCGGTCACGTCGTTCATCTCGCCGCGCCAGGCCTCCGGGATGAGCATCCGGAGCGCGTGGGGGAGGTCGCGGCCGCCCTGCAGCAGGAGTTCGAGCGCGTTGTCGACGCTCGCGGTGTCCGACTGCTCGGGGTCGTCGATAATCGGCTTGATTTTCTCTAAGTCGCCCTCGAACTCGTCGCTCTGGATGTCAGTCTCCCGAGCGCGCATCCAGTTGATGTTCCCCTGAATCGTGTTGAACTCGCCGTTGTGGATGACACGGCGGTAGGGGTGGGCAAGGTGCCACGCGCCCAGCGTGTTCGTCGAGAAGCGGGCGTGGACCATCGCGAACGTGGACTGCAGCCGCTCGTCTTCGAGGTCAGGGTAGTAGTCTTCGAGCTGTTCGGCCTTGAGCAGGCCTTTGTACACCACTACGTCGGTCGCGAGCGAGACAACATAGAAGCGCTCGTGACCCGGTGGTTTCGCTTCCTTGACGGTGTTTTCGAGCGACCGGCGGCCGATATACAGTTGATTCTCGAAGGCGTCGCCGGTCTTGCCCGTCGCGGAAGTGACGAAAAACTGGACGATGTCTGGCTCAGATTCGAGCGCCGTCGCGCCGAGGTCGCTGTTGTCAGTCGGGACGTCGCGCCAGTCGAGGACGTCCAGGCCCTCTGCGGCGAGTTCCGTCTCGACGAGGTCCTTCAGACTCCCGGCGACCTCGTCGTCTTTCGGGAGAAAGAGCGTGCCAACGGCGTATTCGCCGGCAGGCGGCAGGTCGGCGTCGACTTCGGCAGCGAAAAACTCGTGGGGGATCTGGAGCATGATGCCCGCTCCGTCGCCCGTATCTTGCTCGGCTCCTGTCGTCCCTCGATGTTCGAGGTTGTCGAGGAGTTCGAGTCCGTCCGATACAACCCAGTGGTCGCTCTGGCCGTCGAGGTCCATGACGACCCCGACGCCACAGTTCGACCGTTCGTCCGTGGGATCTGCAAGCCCGGCGTCGCCTGCAGAGAGACCTGTCTGTCGCTCAACCATGTGTTTCACGACTGGGGATGCCACTATAAGAGGGTAATCCTAATGGTATTAGTGTTGTTTAACCCCACATTAGGGAGTATATATTTATAACGATTGTTGGGACTGTATCATGGTTTATAAACGGTCGTCCGCAGGCTGGCGGTTCACACGCTGTTCAGCCGAGCACAGGAGCGGATGACTGCTCGATACCCGAAACGTAGGCCGTCATATCAGTCGTCGTCAACATTCCGACGACTCCTTCCGTCTCATCGACGACAGGGAGGTGGTGGACACTGTGGTCCAGCATCAGGCTTGCGGCCGCCTCGATGGGGTCGTTTGCCGTTACTGTAACCGGCTCCGTCGTCATGAAGTCAGACACGTCTAGCGCCGTCGTATCGCCACCTTCTGCGGCGATTTCGACGAAATCCGTGGAGGTGAGAATCCCCAACAACGCTCCGTCAGCGTCGACGACAACAACAGAGCTGATGTTCTCGTCGAGCATCCGCTTGGCGACCGCTTTCGCGTTCGCGTCAGCAGCAACAGTGGTGACAGGCGATGACATAATTCGTCCGACAAACACGTCGTCCATGACAGCCGATAACATAGGGCGAGGTATAACCGTGTTGGTTCCGGATATTTACCGATTGCAGCGATGCAGAGAAATATATAAGGTCTTAATATTCCGCGCTCGCGCCGACGAATGCACCACCCAACCAGTCGCTCGCTGTCTCCCCGACGCCGCATCCCGACTGGTCGATCACGTCGGGGCTGTCGGCCCACCGCTGATGACCCAGAATGGGCGATACATCCACGGTTCCCACGACGGTATCTGTTCGCCGTTTGGCGTTTGTATGACTGTAGTCTGACGGCGATTTATATACATAGAGACAGCAGTGGTCATCGGGGGCACGGAGGAAAATGTCACACGCTCCCCGACCCCATCCTTCCTTCATACTGCCGGCTGTGTTAGTGAAGATGCCCGCTACCCAGAGGTGGCAAGACACTTCACCGGCTCACAGCCGGCAGTATCGGTGGGCCGGCAACTATCTATGCAAGCCCCTCGTATATGAATTAAACCATGTCTGGTCATGGACCCAGCGTCGCCATCGCCTGTCAGGGCGGCGGCAGCCACAGTGCGTTTACCGCCGGTGTGCTGCAACGACTCCTACCAACTGTCGACAACGAGTACAATCTCGTGGGGTTGAGTGGTACTTCCGGTGGCGCGCTCTGTGCGGTCACGGCCTGGTACGGACTGCTCAGTGATGGCCCCGACGACGCCGAGAAGCTGCTGGGAGACGTCTGGTGTGACGTCGCCGCCACGACACCGCCCTCGGTCCTGCTGAACGAGTCGCTCGTCTGGCGCAAGCGACTACAGAATCTCATGGTCCCTGCGGCCGACATCTCGCCCTACGCGACGCCAGGAGCGGTCGGCCACGACTGGTTCCTATCGCTGCTCGACCGCCACATCGAGTTCGACGAGTTCGACAGTCTCGCCGACGAGGTACCACCGCATGTGACCGTCGGCACGGTCAACGTCAACAGCGGCGTGTTCGAGACGTTCACCGACGATGCCATCACAGCAAGGACGGTGCTGGCCTCGGCCGCGTTCCCGCTGCTGTACAAAGCCGTCGAACTGAACGGTCACTGGCACTGGGACGGCCTGTTCTCACAGAACCCACCGATCCGGGAGTTCCTGACCAGCGACCGACCGAAACCGGACGAGATCTGGGTCATCCAGATCGAGCCACAGACCCGCGACGACCGACCGACATCGCTTGCGGAGATCACCGACCGCCGGCAGGAACTATCGGGGAATCTCTCGCTGAATCAGGAGCTGTTCTTCGTCCGGAAGGTCAACGAATGGGTCGAAAAGGGGTATCTCCCGGACGATTTCAAACACATCGAGATACGGCGACTGGGACTCGATGAAAAGCTGACAGCAGCTTCGAAGCGCGACCGCGACCCTCGGTTCATCGAGGACCTCATGGAAACGGGCCGGGCCGAAGCCGGCGCGTTTCTGGACCGGATACCAGAGTAAGCACCCGCCTTCTCAGTAGCTCTTCGCGAAGTACGCCGTCTCCTCGGCGTCCTCACCGCAGATGGCGCAGTCGTCGTGGATCGGCTCCTCGTCGCGGTCGAGGGGAACCATCACGATTTCGGCCGCGATAGCGTCTTTGATCGGTTCCTCACAGTCCGCGTCGCCACACCAGCCACACTTCACGTAGCCGCCGTGCTGGCCGATAGTGCCCAGAATCTCCTCACGGGACTCAGCCTCGCGGATTTCGCCCTCCAGCGTCTCCTCGGCGTCGGCGTACAGCTTGGCGTGGACAGTGTCGAGGTGGTCGGTAACGGTGTCAGCGATGCTCTCGCGGTCGACGGTCGCGTTCTCACCGTCGGGCCGGTGGACCAGCGTGGCTTCCCCGTCCTCGACCTCGTGGGGACCGATTTCGATTCGGAGAGGAACGCCGTGTAGTTCGTGCTCGTTGTACTTGAAGCCGGGATTGCGGTGCTCGCGGTCGTCGAGTTCGACGCGGACGCCGGCCTCGTCCAGTTCGGCAGCGAGGTCGGCGGCGTAGTCGATGACTTCGTCCTTGTTGTCCTCCTGC
Source organism: Haloarcula sp. CBA1122 (assembly GCF_009741785.1). NCBI lineage: Archaea > Methanobacteriati > Methanobacteriota > Halobacteria > Halobacteriales > Haloarculaceae > Haloarcula > Haloarcula sp. CBA1122. Next base: position 17,867 of record NZ_WPCB01000034.1, on the reverse strand, counting down.
CAGATGGGGACGACGACGACCTGATCGGGTGCGAGCGCGGGCGGGAGCACGAGCCCCTGGTCGTCGGAGTGGGTCATGATGAGCGCGCCCATCGCGCGCCAGGACAGCCCCCACGAGGTCGTGTGGGCGGTGTTCTCCTCCTCGTCGGCGTCGGCGTATGTGATGTCGAACGCCTCGCCGAAGGAGGTCCCCAGATAGTGAGAGGTGGCGGCCTGAACGGTCTTGCCGTCGGGCATCAGCGTCTCGATGGTCGTCGTGGTGTGTGCCCCGGGGAACTTGTCGTGCTCGGGCTTGCGGCCCTTCAGCGGCGGCATCGCCATGACCTCCTCGTAGAGGCGAGCGTACTGGTCTAGACGAGTCATCGTCTCCTCCCACGCGCCGTCCTCGTCGGCGTGGGCAGTGTGGCCCTCCTGCCAGAGGAACTCCTTAGTGCGGAAGAACGGCTTCGTCTCGGTGGCCTCCCACCGGACAACGGAACACCACTGGTTCAACCGCAAAGGGAGGTCCCGGTGCGAGCGGGTCCACTGGGCCATGAACGGCGCGATGATGGACTCGCTGGTGGGCCGAACCGCGAGGCGCTCTTCGAGTTCATCGTGGCCGCCGTGGGTCACCCACGCGACCTCGGGGTCGAACCCCTCGACGACGTCTTTCTCCTTCTCCAGATAGCTCTCGGGAATAAACAGCGGGAAGTAGGCGTTCTGGACGCCGGTGTCCTTGAACCAGCCGTCGAGGTTGTTCTGGATACGCTCCCAGATGGCGTAGCCGCGTGGTCGCGTGACGATGAACCCGCCCATGGGGGCGTAGTCCGCGAGGCCGGCCTTCTGGACGACCTCGGCGTACCACTCGCCGGGTGAATGCTCCTTGCTCTCGGTAATGCCGAGTTCCTGCTCGCCACTCATTAGGTGTGTCGTGGCCCACGGAGCTAATAAACTCCCCGAAGGGTGGTGAGCCGCTGGCACGCCGACCGGACCAGTTCGATGCCCCGCTTCGCGCCGCGCGGACCATCGTAGCGGAGGTCGATCTCCGCTCTATTCCACCCGTATAGAGAGACTATCTCCGGGCTCCGGGGTCCCGAAGGCCGATGCCGCGGACCCGCCGCGCAAGAACAGTTCCTGATAGGGGTCACTCCCACCAGCCGACCCTGGGACGATAGCGAGGACTCCCTCCGGAACGTTCGATACAGCATCCCTGACAACGACCTCACGGGACTCACCGTTGAGTTCGACAGCGACAGTGTCACCCCCTGGTTCGAACACCGAGGTCCGAATCGAGGTCTTGACGTTCCCGTACCCGTCGACGTGACAGACCACGGAGTCGGGCGGGGCAGGCACGTCCGCAAGCGACCGCTCCGCGCCCAGCGACGAGCGGTCCCCGTTGGCTATCTCGGCGACGCGACGCGGGAACACGTCCCGCGAGCGGAACTGGCCGGTGTCGGCCGGCAGTTCGATCTCGCGGAAGGTCGTCGCGCGGCCGGCGATAAACGAGAGGTTGTAGCCGGCGTCGACGGCGACGACGGGGACGCCGTTGTCCAGTTCGAGATAGCACAGGGGCCCGCCGGTGTCGGCCCGCTCCGGCGTCGATTCCGTGGTTCGTGGCGCGGTGTTCGAGTAAATCAGCAGGTCGTCGAACGAGGGATTGTGAGCGCCCAGCTGTGCGATCCAGAACCCCGTGGCGACCGTCGAGAACGGCTGCACCTCGGTCGACTGGACGGTAATCGTCGGGTCTGCGGCAGTGAGACGGTGGACGACCTCCGAGAATGCCGGATCGGCCGGGCCGTAGTCCGCGATGAGATGGACGAACGTGCTCATGAAAGGCTCCGGTCGCTACCACGTCGGTGAACCTGTATAATCTTGTGCCTTGGTAACAGAGCCAGCGCTGTCAAACGCACCCCGCGCCGACACTCAGGCACCGATTGTCGTCAGCGAGGCGATAGAGTCAGCGACACGGCGTTCCATTCCCGTCCCGGTGAATCCCGGCGCGGGGTCGACAGCCTGCGCGTAGAACCCTTCCTTGCTCTCGACGAACTCGACACAGAGTGCCCGCGCGCCAAAGCGGTCCAGCAACTCCCGGACGCGGGCCGCGAGCGTCACCTCGACAGTCTCCTCGCTGATGACGTGGTCCAGCCCGGACACTTCCGACCGGACCTGAATCGCCCGCAGATGGGTTTCGCGGCCGTCGTTGACGGCGAAGTACTTGTACTCCACCGGCTCCTCCCGAACCCGGGCCTGGTAGAAATCGCCCTCGTCACTGTTCGCCGGCATCCCGTCCCAGGCGTAGCGAGTCCGGGCGATGTAGTCGTGATCCGGCTTTTCGAACCAGACGGTCGGGACCTGACAGCCGACCTGCTCCAGCCCGTGGAGGGCGACGAGTCGGCAGGCCAGCGCCGTCGTCGGCAGGAACCCGTTCCACGTCTCGACGCCGACCCTGTCGGCGTAGCGAAGGGCGCTGAATGACTCGGGCCGGAGCGTCGTGTTGACGAGTGCGGCCAGGTCGTCGATATCGGCTCTGGCCACCGGGTTTCCGGGGCGGAGAAACTGGACGTCGAACCCCCGGGCGGAGAGCCGCTCTGCGACGGCACCGAACACCGGGTGTTCAGGCTCGCAGATGAAGCCGATGCAGTCCATACCGCCACGTCTCAGCGGTCCGATAAAAAAGTCGCGCAAAACCGAACGACTGAGGCACCGTGGTTCCGAAGTAAACGCCTGATGAAACCGCTCAGTATTGGGGGCCATCTCGGTGCCGGGAGCTGGGACATCGCCGCCGTCGTCGTCCTCTCCGCTGTGGCCGGGGCGGTCCTGTGTGGGCTTGCCCTGGTCGCGTACCGCCAGCGCGGGACGCGTGCGTATCTGTTGATTGTGCTCGCACTCGCCGCGCTGTTTGCCCGCCCACTCATCGCGCTGCTGTCCGGATTCGAACTGGTCTCAGGACCGACCCACCATTTCCTCGAACACGCGCTCGATACCCTCTTTGTCGTCCTCGTCCTCGGTGCAGTGTACTACGCCCGGACAGTCGAGAAACGCCTCGACGAGGAGGGGCTATGAGCGACACCAGAGCGCGGATTTACCGGCACATCGAGTCCAATCCGGGAGTTCACTTCCGGGAGCTAACCCGGGCGCTGGACCTCGCAACGGGACAGGTACAGTACCATCTGGGCCGACTCGACCGCATCACCAGCGAGTCGATCAACGGGCGCACGCACTACTACACGGCGTCGTTCGACCCCTGGGAGCGCCACGCCATCGCCTTCCTCCGTCGCGAAACGGCGAGAGACGTTCTTGTCACGCTCGTAGAGCGCGAAGCCGCTCGCCCCGGCGAAGTGGCCGACCACCTCGACATCGCTCGGAGCACGCTCGAACACCACCTCAGCGGCCTGGTCGAACACGATATCGTCGAAAAGCGTCGGGACGGTGGACGGGTGACGCTGGCGCTCTGTCGGCGTGACCAGACGGTCGAGCTGCTCGCGACGGTGGACCCCACGGCCCCCGACCGCCTGTCGGACCGCTTCACCCGGTTACTCGACCGACTCTTCGAGAGCAGCTAGTTCGACTATCCGCGGACAGTGGCTGATTTCGAGTCCCGTACCACAACCCAATTGCACGGGCAGTCCATAGGGTGGGTGATGACTGAACGCGGAATTTCCCGACGCGAGTTCGCCAAGAGCGCCGTCGCCATCGGCGGCACCGCGGCGCTGGCCGCCTGTCTCGACCGCGGGTCGGGGACGGTACCCAAGGGAACCGACGACCCCTCGTCTCTCCCGGCGCGTCAGCACGCCTGGGACGCGTCGCTGGCGACCGACGACGCCGGGAACCACCGACTGTCGCGCCACCACGTCCTCCTGCTGCTGGATTACACCGGCGACGGAACGCCGACGGATGCCGACCGCGAGCAGGTCGATACGGCGCTCCGCGACCTCGAACAGGCCTACGAGTGGAGCAACGAGGGGCTACTGTTCACGCTCGGGTACAGTCCGGCCTACTTCGACCGCTTTGAGGCCGACGTAGCCGGTGTCGACCTGCCCGAACCAATGGCGCTTGCCCCCTTCGAGGACCCAGAACTCGACACACCAGACGCACTGCTACACCTCGCGAGCGATGACGAGCGGGCCGTTATCGCCGCCGAGGAAGCGCTGAAAGGCAACCGAGACACGGTGAACGACCACGAGATGAGCGCTACCTTCGAGGGTGTCCTGCGCGAGGCGGAGCGCCGGACGGGATTCGTCGGCGCCGGTCTGCCCGCCGAGAACCAGGACGTCGACGGGGTTCCGGACTCCGACCCGGTCCCCGAAGAGGCCCCGCTGTTCATGGGGTTCAAGTCCGGGTTCAAGGAAAACCAGGCCTCCGAGGACCGCGTAACGGTCGATTCGGGACCGTTCGCCGGTGGCGCGACCCAGCACCTCTCGAAGATCCGACTGCAACTCCAGCAGTGGTACGAACAGGACTCCCGGGACCAGCGCGTCTCGAAGATGTTCTGTCCGGCCCACGCCGACGAGGACAGGGTCGAAGGCGTCGGCGAGAACCTCGGCACTGACAACGGTGCCGGCGAGTGTCCCGAGGACGTGGTCGAAAGCGGGCGACAGAAGGGCGTCGTCGGTCATGCACAGAAGATGTCCCGCGTCAGGGACGACGGAACACCGACCATCCTCCGCCGGGACTTCAGTTCGACCGACGGCGGCGAAGCGGGGCTGCACTTCCTCTCGCTACAACGCTCTATCGCCGACTTCGTCGCGACAAAACAGGCGATGAACGGCACCGATGTCGCGAACGACTCCGCTGTCGGGCAGCGAGTGAACAACGGTATCCTCCAGTACATGACAGTCACGCGACGCGGGAACTACCTGCTCCCCCCGCGCTCGTTGCGGGCGCTCCCACCGGCCGACCCAGCCTGACGGGTCGATGTCGTCAGGAGACCGCGTCACGGTTCTCGACTGTCTCACGAGCCAGGGCGTCGGCGCTGACGCTGTACCGATACGACTGGGTAAAGTAGTCGGATATCGGACCGTCCGTCGCTGTCGAGCCGGCCGGCGGGTCGGTCGTCGACGACCCTGTACAGGTGATGACGACGTCGTACCCCCACGACCGCTCGGTGACGTTGTCGATGCGGCAGTCGAGGGTCATCTCGGTGTGTTCGCCCTGCCACAGACCGTTGTAGACGCTCCGGTACTGGTACTCGTAGACGAACTCACGGGCGGAGGACTCGTTCAGCGTCGCGGGCTGGTCGGGCGGGTCCTTTGGACCGTCATGGAACTCGACAGTCCCTGTCGGGGATGCAACGGTTGTCGCTGCCTCCGACGGGGGCGCTGACTCCGGCGACGGTCCACCGAAACATCCCGCGGCCAAGACGACGAAGCTGAGGACCGCAGTGCGGGCGATTCTGGAGGACACGGCCGGGATTGCACCGACCGATAGCAAATGTCTTGTGCCGTTTCGGTCTCGCCACGACATTCGGCTATCGTACCAGAACGGTCTTTCAGACGAGGACCCAAAGGCGGTCCATGAATCGCCGAGAGTTCCTCGCCAGTGCCGGCCTCGCCGGCACGACGGTCCTGGCGGGGTGTGGTTCGCTGAGTTCCCAGTCGACACGCGCTCCCCCGCTGGTCGAGAACCGCCCCGACGCCACGTACCGCCCCACCCACGCCGAGGGAATGGGGATGGCCGGGATGGCACAGGCAGGCGAGTACATGGTCGGGCTGAGCTACTCCTTTCCCCACCGCTTCTGGACGGTCACCGGGACGACGGCCGAGAAGGTCGACATCCGGAGCGAGGACAGCGTCCACCTGATGGCGACCATCTGGGACCCCGAGACGGAGATGGTCCTGCCGGTGTCTGCCGGCCTCTCGATCACCATCGAACGCGACGGCGAGACGGTCGCCGACAAGTCCCCGTGGCCGATGATCTCCCAGAACATGGGCTTTCACTACGGCGACAACTACGCGCTCGACGGCGACGGTGTCTACCAGCTTTCCGTCCGCGTCAACGGGATGGGGGAACGCCGACTGGGGGGCTTCGACGGTCGGTTCGGCGAGGCCGGCGAGGCAACGGTCGAGTTCGACTTCGCACAGTCCACCCGCGACCAGCTCTCCTTCGAGGAGTTCCCGGACTCGCAGGGCGAGCGCGGGGCGGTCGACCTGATGAACATGGACATGGTACCGACATCGCAGGTCCCAGAAGTGTCGGCCCTGCCCGGAACGGTCCTCGGGACGAACAAAGGGAGCGACGGCGTGTACGCCGTGACGTGGGTACAGGACGCCGCGTTCCTCTCCGATGGCGAGTCGTATCTCGCCGTCTCGGCTCGGACGCCGTACAACCGCGTTCCCCTCCCGATGATGTCCCTCGACGGGAGTGTTGAGGCCGACGGCGAAACGGTGTTCGACGACGCGCTGACAGCTGGGGTCCACCCCGAACTCGGGTATCATTACGGCGCAGTCGTCGAGACGGCGACCCAGGAGCCGTCTGTCGGTGTCGACGTCGTCGCCCCGCCACAGGTGTCCCGCCACGAGGGGTACGAGACGGCGTTCCTGACGACACCCTCGTTCTCGTTTTCGGGAGGCTGACCGCCTCGACCAGTCGTTCGGTTGCGAGAGCGGACCACGGCTCACTCCACGGCGAACGGACTCTCCGTCTGTTGCCACGGCCAGCCCGGGACCCGCGTCTGAACCCCGGCCGCGAGTGCGGCGTCGAGGTCGTCAGCACCCGCGGCCGCTGTGTCGTCCCCGTGCGTCCGAACATCTGCGACGTGGAAGGTGGCCTCCGCGAGCAGCCGGAGCGGTTGCTCGCCGGCAATCATCGCTGCCAGCTCACGGCCCAGCAGTTCGTCGACGACGAAGCCCGGGTAATCGCCTGTAACGTCCAATTCTCGAAGCAGATGAACCAGCGCGGCGACGTTGACCGCACGGTCGCCGTCGGCGAACACCTCGTCGATGGCGGCCGTGTAGGCGTCGTCTGTGAGCGGCTCGACGTCGACGTCGAACTGGGACCCGAGATGGGCTCGCGTTTCGTTCACCAGCGGGACGACGTCGCTACGACGGTCCTGTACCCATTCGTACTCGTCGCGGACTGTGTCCGGTGTCAGTCGCATGGCGGCGTCTCACACGGTGTGCGTTTACTCCTTTGGGCAACAGCGCGTCGACCACGGTCCGGCCCCCTACCCTCCGTATTGCGAAGGCTTTTATAACACGAGGGGAATACTGAGAAATAGAGGACGGTTTTCCGGACATCTCTCCACGTCCGGAGGCAACTCACCGATAACTGATGACTTTATTAGAGAGCGTACATCCCGCGGCACCAGGTCGGCCCGCGCCAGCCGTGGACGGCCCCGCTACCGGGATGACACCCCGTTTTGAGCTATGAGCACTGTAGACAAGCAACTCGAAGACGTGAAGGCAACGATCGACGAGGAAGTCCCGCGCCGTATCTCCGTCTCGGATGTCACGTACGAGGGACCGGAACTCGTCATATACACGCGGGACCCGAAGGAGTTCGCCGCGAACAGCGACCTCGTTCGCCGGCTCGCGTCGAAACTCCGCAAGCGAATCACGGTCCGCCCGGACCCGGACGTACTGGCCCCGCCAGCCGAGGCTGAGGAGGCGATTCGGGAACTCATCCCCGAGGAGGCCGGCGTCATGGACCTGAATTTCCACACCGACACCGGCGAAGTCGTCGTCCAGGCCCAGAAGCCCGGCGTCGTCATTGGCCGGCGCGGCTCGACCCTGCGTGACATCACGCAAGAGGTCGGCTGGACGCCCGAAGTCGTTCGAACGCCCCCCATCGAGTCCTCGACGGTCGAGAACGTCCGGAACTTCCTCAAACAGGAGCGCGAGGACCGCCGGGACATCCTCGAACGCGTCGGCCGGCAGATCCACCGCGAGCCGATGTCCGACGACGAGTACGTCCGCATCACGACGCTGGGCTGCTGCCGAGAGGTCGGCCGCGCCGCCTTTATCCTCTCGACGCCGGACACGCGAATCCTCATCGACTGCGGTAACAAGCCCGGTGCCAACGGCGAGCAGCCGTATCTGGACATTCCGGAGGCGTTCGGGGCCGGGACCAACGGCATCGACGCCGTCGTCCTGACCCACGCGCATCTGGACCACTCCGCGCTGGTCCCGCTGCTGTTCGAGTACGGCTACGACGGCCCAATCTACTGCACCGAGCCGACGCGGGACCTGATGGGCCTGCTGACGCTGGATTATCTGGACACTGCCGCGGACGACGGTCGGACCCCGCCGTACGACTCCGAGATGGTCCGCGAAGCCATCAAACACACCATCCCGCTGGAGTACGGCGACGTGACCGACATCGCGCCCGACATCAAACTGACGCTGCACAACGCCGGCCACATTCTGGGCTCGTCGGTGTGTCACTTCCACGTCGGCGACGGCCTGTACAACGTCGCCTTCTCCGGCGACATCCACTACGACGACACGCGCCTGTTCGACGGCGCGGTCAACGACTTCCCGCGGGTGGAAACGCTCGTGCTGGAGTCGACCTACGGCGGCCGCAACGACTACCAGACCGATCAGGAAGACTCAGAGCGAAAGCTCAAACAGATCATCCAGAACGCCTACGACCGCGACGGGAAAGTGCTCATTCCGACCTTCGCCGTCGGGCGGTCACAGGAACTCATGCTCGTCCTCGAAGAGGCGATGCGGAACGGCGACATCCCCGAGATGCCGGTCCACCTCGACGGGATGATCTGGGAGGCGACGGCCGTTCACACGACCTACCCCGAGTATCTCCGCGACGGTCTGCAGGACCGTCTCTTCGACGAAGACCAGAACCCGTTCCTGGCCGATCAGTTCAACCACATCGACGGCGGGGACGAGGAACGACAGGAGATCGCCGATGGCGATTCCGCTATCATCCTCTCTACTTCGGGGATGCTCACCGGCGGGCCGATCATGTCCTGGCTCGAACAGCTCGGCCCCGACCCGGATTCGACGCTTACCTTCGTCGACTATCAGGCGCAGGGAACGCTTGGTAATCGTATCCAGCGCGGCGTAGACGAGGCGCCCGTCGGCGGCAACGGGCGCAGCGAGACGGTCCCGCTGGAGATGACCGTCGAGACGGTCGACGGCTTCTCCGGCCACGCCGACCGACAGGGACTGGAAAACTTCGTGAAGACGATGAACCCCCGACCCGAGAAGATCCTCTGTGTCCACGGCGACGAATCCGCGACACAGGACCTCTCCTCGTCGCTGTACCACGACCAGAACATCCGGACCTTCGCGCCGGAGAACCTCGAAACGTTCCGCTTCCGCTGATCCAGTCGCCGTTCCCGGTTCGTTCTCACTCCCCGATAGCCGGACGAACCTCTATACGGCAGGCGGGTGAACTACCGCGTATGGACATCATCCAGTATCTCGACGAACTCGAACCGGTCGGGATGGTACTCATCGGGCTCGTACTGTTCATCATCCCTGAGCCGGCCACCTCCACGCTGGGTATCGGCCTGATGGTGCTCGGCGGCGCGTGGTGGTTCTACGAGTGGAACCGGTGAGATAACTCACAGCAGTCCCGATGAATCACGACCGCATTCACGCGCAGGAACCGTCACACCACCGCGACAGATGGACCGTCGGTACAATCACCGAGATAGCGGAGCGAGACGGCCACTGTGTCGTCACCGTCGAAAACAAGTCCGGTGCGCCGACTGAACTCGTCGTCACCATGGCCATTCGCGACCTGTTCGTCAGTCGGCTCGACATCGGCGACGACGAAGATCCGGTCGGCGAGCGCGTCTGGTTCCGGAAACGCGGCGGGTCGTAGCCAGCCGCTGACGCGTCCGGTCACCGTTCGACGGGACGCTACGACAGATCGACGATCCGGTCGGCCCAGCGCCGGAGCCTATCGAGCGCGTCCCGTTCGGCCCGGGACACCGGATTATCGACGCCCAGTTCGTCGCTGTCGAAGGCATTGAGGACAGCCACGTCCGCCCGGTCGCAGTATCCAGTGAGCCGGCTGACCGCAGCGGCGTCGTGCTGGAACGGAATCGTCGCGTCGTTGACGAACACCGCGCGGGGATTCTCCGGGAGCGCGTCAATCTGTCGCTCGGCACGGCGGGCGTTTTCCCGGGCGAGTGCGACCGCCTGCTCGGCCGTCTCGCTCTCGGCGCGGGGCGCACTGGCGTCGATCCGGCCGACCCAGACCGACTCCGGGACGCTGATAAATCGATCAAGACGGCCGCCTAATACAGTCCCGTCCAGTTCGATTTCGGGCGCGAAATCGAGGACGACAACGCCCTCGGTGCCCTCGCGGTCGAGCCATGCCTCTATGGCGGCAGCGGTCGTCCGCGTCTTGCCGGCGTTGGAGGGACCGGTGACGAGCGTCGACCCAGAGAGTGGGAATCCAACGCCGGTCACGCGAGGAGTTCCTCCCGGAGGAACTTCCCGCCGAGGCCGGCCATGGCGAGGCCGAGGACGATGGCAAACGCCAGCACGAACCCGGAGAGCGGGCCGACGCCGCCGCCGAGCTGTTCGACGACGAAGTTCCCGGCGAGCCCGCCCGAAACTGCGATGAGCGCCAGCCCGCCGGCGTTCGCCGCCAGCGAGTTCGACTCCGGGACCGCGTCGGAGTTCAGGAGGTAGAGGACAAGGGCAATGACGAACGGGGTGCCGACGGTGCCGAGCGCAAGCACGAGGACGAGCTGGCCGAGCACGTTCCCGCCGATGAACGCGCCCGGGGCAGAGAGCAGCGCGACGGCGACGAGTAGCCCGCGGTAGCGGCTGTCCTCGATAGTGGTGCCCCAGCCGAGCTTGTCGGCGAGCAGGAACGGCGGGACGATGGTGTTTCCGCCGAGCGTCGACACGGCCGCGCCCCAGAGGCCGAGCAGGAACAGCCAGCGAGCGCTGTCGCCGACCAATGGACCGAGGGCCTCCGCAGCGCCGACCGTCGTGAGGTCGCCGGAAGTGAGCACGCTCGCCGTCACCAGGAAGATGGCGAGGCTGTAGATGCCAAACGCCACCAGCATAGACGCCCCCACGTCGACCGTCGCGAGGTCGTAGTCCTCGCGGGTCCAGCCCCGCGCTCGCATCGTGTAGGAGTGCATCGTGATGAGCGTGATGTGGACCGCGCCGCCGAGGATGCCGGCCGCGACCAGCGCGCTCCCGGACGGGACGGACGGAATCAGTCCGGTCACCGCCGCGCCGGCGTCGATGGGGACGACGAACAGGCTGGCGACGAACGCGACGACGACCAGCAGGACGAGGACTTTCGCGCCCAGTTCGAGGAACCGGTAGCCCCCGCCCGCCAGTCCCACCGCCAGGAGGAGCGCCCAGGCGACGCCCCAGACGCGCGCGTCGATACCGGTCACCGTCGCCGACACCGTGGCGACAGTCTTCATGATTACCAGTTGTGCCACGCCGGCGGCAAGCACCGCGTCGCCGACAAGCAGCCACGCCCACGTTTCACCGAGGTGGGCCTCGACGACGCCGACGATGCCCCGCTCGGTCAGCAGACCCAGCCGCATCGCGAGATACTGCGCCAGCGCTCCCGCACCCGCAGAGAGGACGACGACCCACAGGAGACTGTAGCCGAACGCACCGCCCGCGGTGACGAGGCTGGCGATCGTGGCCGGGCCGGCGGCGATCGCACCCGCGATCCAGGACGGCCCCATCGCTTCGACGTAGTCACCGACTGTGCCCCTGCTGACGGCCGAACTGTCGACGGTTTCTGTCGGACTCATACCTCCGGCTTGGGTGAGGCCCCCTCAAAACCCTGCCGACATATCGTTCGGTGGTATTCTACGGTAATTCGGCCGCAGTACAGCGGTTCCGCGGAAATACCGGTAAGTGCCGAATCGACACACTGACCGCTCACCGAACAGCGTGCTACCGCGGTGGACAGGGTCCGAGCCGACTCAGAGCTGGACGGTCCCGAGGTCCGATTCAAGTTCGTCGACGTGGTCGTTGTAGGCGTCGACGAAATCCGCGAACTGGGGGGCGTACTCCCGGATGTCGGCGGCCGACGGCGGTTCGTACTGCGAGAGGAGATAGAGCCCGTTGCTCCCGCCGACCCGGAGATACGACGCCCCGTCGGTGTCCCATTTCAGCTCCCAGCGCGTACCCTGGATTCGGCTGGTGAAGGTCCCGTAGTCGCCACCCTCGTAGCGCTGGAGTTCCCGTGCGATCTGGTCACAGATCTCCCGGATGCGGCCGAGGACGCGGTCGCGCTCTGCGACGACGCCGTCAGTGGTGGCGATGTCGGGGAACTCCGTCGACACGTCGTCGAGCACCCCGTCCAGCGACGCGACGTAGTCGTTGAACCCCTCGACGAAGGCGTCGTAGTCGGCGAGTGCGGCGGCCAGCGGCTCCGGCTCGGGTGGCTGTTTGGTCGAGATGACGTACGTGTCCGAGCCGCGCGACGGCGAGAACCGCAGATACTCCAGATCGCCGCCCTCGTACTTGACGGTCCACTCGCCGCGGTCGGTCTCGATGTCCGCCTGCCCGTAGTCGCCGCCTTCCAGCCGGGCGAGCTGGTAGGCGACCTGTCCGGCGTGGTCCCGGACCGCCGCGACCAGTTCGTCACGCTGCTGTGCAACGGCCGTTGCGTCGGCAGGGTCCACCGGTGGCCACTCTGTCACAGTAGACGGAAGCGACGGGACGGCAATAACAGGCTCGGTCGGCTACTCTGACTCCAGCAAGGCGTCGTCGCCGTGGCGTTCGCGGAGCGCCTCGAAGTACTCCTGCTGCTCGTCGATGTTCTGCGTGGACTCGGCGTACACGTCGGTAAAGAGATCCGTCGGTTCAGCGGCGTGAGCCTCCGCGTTGTCGATAATCTCGCCGAGTTGCTCGTCGATGGTGTCGTCCATCACGTCGATCTTCTCGTCGTCCAGCAGATTGCAGTTCCTGAGGAACTGCTCCATGCGGTCCAGCGGGTCGCGTTCGCGCCACTGCTCGACCTCCGCGTCGTCCCGGTACACGTCCGGGTCGTCGGCGGTCGTATGTGCGCCGAAGCGGTACTGGACGGCTTCGATGAAAACGGGTCCCCGCTCCTGTCCGTCGGCTCCCACGGCCCGCTCCCGTGCGGCCTCGGTGACGGTGTAGGTCGCCAGCGGGTCCATCCCGTCGACCTGCACGCCGTCGAAGCCGTAGGCGTCGGCCTTCTGCGCCAGCGTCTGGCTGGCGGTCTGGTGCTCCCGCGGGACGGAGATAGCCCACTGGTTGTTGTTACAGAAGAACACCGTTGGTGTCTCGAACACGCCGGCGAAGTTCATCGCCTCGTGGAAGTCCCCTTCGCTGGTGGCCCCGTCGCCGAAGTGGACGATACCGGCGCGCTCGTCGCCCTTTCGCTTTGCCGCCCACGACCACCCGACGGCGTGGGGCAGGTGTGCACCGATGGAGATGTTCAGCGGGAACACGTTCACGTCGCCGAGAGCGGCGTTGCCCGCTTCGTGGCCCATCCAGTAGAGGACGTACTCCCAGGGGAGCCCGCGGGCGACGAGCGCACCGTGTTCCCGGTACTGATAGAAGATTGTGTCCTCGTCGGCCAGCGCATACGTCGACCCGACCTGAGACCCTTCCTGACCCGCCAGCGAGGAGTAGGTGCCGAGCCGACCCTGCCGCTGGAGACTTATCATCCGCTCGTCGAACTGCCGCGCAAAGCGCATATCGCGGTACATCGAAACCAGTTTCTCGTCAGAGAGGTCTGGGATGAGGTCCGGGTCGACGATCTCGCCATCGGCGTCCAGCGCCTGCGCCTGGTCGTCGTACGCCCTATCGAGCACGTCGGTTGCCATGTCGTATCACCACACTCGGTGCGGACTGGCAAAAAGGTGTGTCTGAGCCCTGATTCACTGACGGAACAAGGATTCGTCAGTCTCAATGACCTTTTCCCAGACCACGGCCGCCATCGCCGCTTAGTTGAGCCACTCCAGCACGCGCTGGCGGGCGTCGGCTTGGTCGTCGGGCATGACTTCAAGCACGACGTCGCCGTCGAACTCCGAAGCCAAAATTTCGGCTGTTCGTTCGAGGGGTATTTCCCCGTCGCCGAAGGGGAGGCCGTCGTTCAACAGCGTTCCGTCGGTGAAGTGGACGACCTGAATCTGGTCGCCGTAGCTTTTCAAGAGGTCCGAGAGTGACTCCAGATACGCTGGCTCGGACATGAACAGGTGGGCCGTATCGAGCACCAGATCGTGGCTGCGGTCGAGCAGTAGATTCGCCAGCGAGAACTGGCTCGCGCCAGGGTTGTTCTCGTAGCCGCAGGGGGCGGCAAAGTCGTAGCTGTCCAGCAGGGCGGTGTGCGTGTGCTGGGCGTACTGGCTGTGGACAACGAGATAAGCGTCGAGTCGCTCGGCAAGCGCGTCGCTCCGGCGGAACGGTTCCGGATCGTCCGGGCGGGCGTGAAGCGTGTGGACCGACGCCGCCGAGACGGGTGACTGTTTGACCATCGCCGCTGTAGCCCCGACATCGTCGAGGTCCGACGGCCGGAGGTGGAGTTCCACGCTGTCGAAGCCCCGGTCGGCCGCGGCGTCGAGCTTGGCTGTGGTCGGCGGGCACTTGCCGACGATATTCATTGGAGGGAGATTCCACGACGGCGAAAATAAAACAGTCCCTTCGTCGACACGACTAGCCCGAGTATTCATGCTGTTTCCGTCCAATATGTCGGTGATGCCCGGCAAAGCGAACCCGGAGACGGACGAGAGTGCGGTGACACTCTGGTGGGAACACCACCTGTCGCACACACATGCAGTACTCTGGACCGTCATCCTCGTCGCAACAGTCGGGGACATCCTCCTGACGATGACTGGGCTCACGGTCGGACTGCAAGAGGGGAACGTCGTCGTCAGCACGATGCTCGCGGAGTTCGGGCTGGCGGGCCTCTGGCTGGTGAAGTTCGGGGCGATGCTGTGGCTGGTCGCCGGGTGGCGACTGCTCTCCGAACACAACGCGACGGTGTTTCTCGCCCTGTTCGCCGTGGTGACGCTCGCGGTCGTTGCTTACAACGCCGTCACCATCCTGCAGTACCGCGGGGTGATAACGGCTGTTGCGGTGTTTTGAGGGGTGACGCGTTAGGATTCGGGAACACCGGCGTTAAGTACCACTGGGTGTGACCACGGAGTAATGAATAGACGTTCCTTCCTGACAGCGGCCGGTGTGACAGTGTCCGTCTCGTTTGCCGGCTGTGCCGGGCTGGGCGGTAGCGACGAGTCGAGCACCGAGGCATCGAGTACGGACGAGTCGACTGCGACCGGAACGAGTACCGGCGACGCCGGCGATGTAGAGGAAACGCTCGTCGTCGGAACCTACAGCGCCTTCGTCGACTCGCCGTCGACGAGTCCGGGCGCGTGGGTGAAACAGCGCTTCGAGGAGGAGTTCGACGCCCGCCTGATCTGGCAGACGCCGAGCAACGAGGTCAACCACTACATCGAACGCCGGAACGCCGGCGTCGACATCGAGGCCGACATGTACCTCGGGCTGAACACGGACCACCTCGTCCGGGTCGACGAGAACCTCGACGACGGGCTGTTCGCCGGGGTCGGCGACGTGGCCGGCCAGGACGACATCAAACCGGGGCTGCAGTTCGACCCCGACGGCCGGGCGATACCCTACGACACCGGCTACATCAGCCTGGTGTTCGACGGCACGGAGACCACAGCACCGGAGACCTTCGACGGCCTGCTTGCGGAGGAACACGCCGGCGACCTCATCACGCAGAATCCGTCCAGTTCGGCTACCGGCCGGGCGTTCCTGCTGCACACGGTCAAGCAGTTCGGCCCGGACGGCTATCTGGACTACTGGAGCGACCTGCAAGAGAACGACGTTCGGGTACTCGGTTCGTGGAGTGACGCTTACAGCGCCTGGTCGGGCGGCGAAGCCCCGATGGTGGTCTCCTACTCCACCGACCAAGTGTTCGCCGACCAGAACGACGCGAACATGGAGGAACACCAGATCCGCTTCCTGAACGACCAGGGCTACGCCAACCCGGAGGGGATGGCAGTGTTCGAGGGGGCGGACACGCCCGACCTCGCCCGGGAGTTCATGGGCTTCCTGCTGCGCCCGGAAATCCAGGGCGAAATCGCCGTCCGGAACGTCCAGTTCCCGGCGACTGAATCCGCCGACCTCCCCGAGGACTACGCCGAACTGGCTCAGGAGCCCCCGGAGCCGGTCACGTTCGGCTACGACGAACTCAAGGGCTCCGTCTCGGGCTGGATCTCCGACTGGGAACGGCAGTTCGCCTCGAACTAACGACGACGGACTGTGGCCCGAGATTTCGACGGCGGCGCGGATGGTGCCGACAGCGAAAAGATGACAGAGACAGCGAGTAGTCCATCCAGCAAGCGAGGCCGAACCGTCCGCAACACTATCGAGCGTCGGGCAATCGTCGGGCTCGCGGTCGCCACTATCGCGCTGTTGCTCGGCATCTTCTACTACCCGGTGGCGACGGTGTTCATCGACAGCGTCCTCGTCGACGGCCGCTGGACGGGCCGGGTGTTCGTCTCGATACTGCGGGATCCGTTCTACCTCGGAGAGCCGGCGCGGTTGCTCGCCGGCGAACCAGTGGGGGCCGTCATCGAGAGCGTCCTGTCGTCGGACCGGCGGCTGGGCGTCATCGGCTTCACGGCGTATCAGGCGGCCCTCTCGACCGTCACCAGCGTCGCTCTCGGCCTGCCAGCGGCGTACCTGCTGGCCCGGTTTGAGTTCCCGGGACGGCGGACGCTCCGGTCGCTGACGATTCTCCCGTTCGTTCTCCCGTCAATAATGGTCGGCGTCGGTTTCGTCGCCACGTTCGGCCGGAACGGGACGCTCAACGCCGTGCTCGGCGCGCTCGGTCTGGGACAGGTCAATCTCCTGTTCACGCTGGAGGCCGTCGTCATCGCTCACGCGTTCTACAACGCCCCGCTCGTGGCACGGGTGACCACCGCCGCCTGGGAGTCCGTCGACGCCAGTGCGGTCGAGACGGCCCGGAGCCTCGGCGCGAGCCCCGTCCGAGCGTTCCGCGACGTGGTCGCCCCGCAGCTGTACCCGTCGGTGCTGATGGGGGCGGCGCTGACCTTCGTGTTCACCTTCAGCACGTTCCCCATCGTCCTCGCGCTGGGCGGGTTCCAGCTGGCGACCGTCGAGGTGTTCGTCTACCGGCTCATCCGAGACCTGGAGTACGCCGAGGCGGCCGCCCTCGCGCTGATTGAACTCGGCATCTCGCTGGGGCTGCTGTACGCGTACCTCCGGTACGAGGCCAAGCATACTGTCCGGTCGCGGGGGATTCGACCGCTTCCGCGGCGGCCGCTGACACCGCCGTCGTTCTCGGTCCGGGAACTGCTCCCCCGGCTGGGGCTCGCCGTCTACGCCGTCGTCGCGCTGGCGGTGTTCGTCGCGCCGATAGCGAGCATGGTGCTCGCCAGCCTCAGCGGCCCGGAGGGGCTGACGCTGGCGAACTATCAGTTCCTCATCGACCGCCAGACGACCGGCGCATCGTTCCAGGTCCAGCCGTGGGATGCGGTCAGGAACTCACTGCTGTTCGGGGTCGCCTCGCTGGCCGTTGCCCTGCCGATGGGCGTCGTCGTGGCCGTCCTCACGACCCGGGACTACCGCGGTCGGAAGCTCGTCGACGCCGTGGCGATGGCCCCGCTGGCCGTGTCTGGCATCGTCGTCGGCCTCGGCCTGCTCCGAGGCCTCGTCTTCGGCGTCGAAGTCGGCGACACTCGTCTCGCCGTCGGCGGCGGCCTCGCCATCGTCGCCGCCCATGCCGTCGCCGGCTACCCGTTCGTCGTCCGGACGGTCGCGCCCGGACTCGAGGGAGTCGACCACACGCTGGTCGAATCCGCCCGCGCGCTCGGCGCGCCGCGTGCCAGAGCGCTGCTGGACATCGAACTGCCGCTCGTGTGGCCAGCGGTCATCGCTGGGGCCGCCTTTGCGTTCGCTATCTCTATCGGGG